>NZ_AP022321.1:385000-527500 GCF_013393365.1 Veillonella nakazawae | reverse complement strand
CACCCCTATCCACAACTCATCCCAAAGCTTTTCAACGCTCACGAGTTCGGTCCTCCACACAATTTTACCTGTGCTTCAACCTGGCCATGGATAGATCACTACGGTTTCGGGTCTACTATTACTAACTGAACGCCCTGTTCAGACTCGCTTTCGCTGCGGCTCCGTGTCTTCCACTTAACCTCGCTAGCAACAGTAACTCGTCGGTTCATTCTTCAATAGGCACGCCGTCGTCCTGATATATATACAGACTTCGACTGTTTGTAGACATACGGTTTCAGGTTCTCTTTCACTCCCCGCCAGGGGTTCTTTTCACCTTTCCCTCACGGTACTATGCGCTATCGGTCGATATCAGTATTTTGGCTTGGAGGGTGGTCCCCCCTGCTTCCCACAAGGTTTCACGTGTCTCGTGGTACTCTGGATACAGTCCCATGTATGCAAGGTTTCGATTACAGGGCTTTCACCTTCTTCGGCTGAGCTTTCCAACTCGATTCTTCTACCTCATTTACACTTGATGACTGTCCTCAACCCCGGTGCGGTTGCCCGCTCCGGTTTGGCCTCTTTCCCGTTCGCTCGCCGCTACTAAGAAAATCTCGTTTGATTACTTTTCCTCTGGGTAATTAGATGTTTCAGTTCCCCAGGTGCCCTCCTCATAGTCTAAGGTATGGGTGACAGTGCATAACCACTGCCGGGTTCCCCCATTCGGAAATCTACGGGTCAAAGGTTGCTTGCACCTCTCCGTAGCTTATCGCAGCTTACCGCGTCCTTCTTCGGCTGATATCGCCAAGGCATCCACCGTACGCCCTTAAAATCTTTACTTAAGATTTTATTGACATGCATTAGATACATTGTCGTTTATTTTGTAGCCGTACATTTTCATGTACGTCACCATTAAGTCAGAGAATTATTTCCTATGTGCTCGGGTCAACCTACTTAGAAATTCTAAGAGATGACCTTACAAATATATATTAATTCTTCTATGCAGTTTTCAAAGAACAAACAATTGTAACTGATTGTTTAAATCAGCTTAGTTATTTTAGTACAAAACAGACTAGCTGTCAAATACTAAATGGTGGAGACGAGGAGATTCGAACTCCTGACCCCCTGCTTGCAAGGCAGGTGCTCTCCCAACTGAGCTACGCCCCCGTAATGGGTTAACTTAAGTCTCGATAATCCATTCCGAAGAATCCGTTATCTTTTATAAGTTTTACCTATCAAATTAGCTCTTAGTGTCTGTACTCTACACAAAGTGTATTTCAAGTTATATGAGCCAACTGGTGGGCCTAGGTGGACTCGAACCACCGACCTCACGCTTATCAGGCGTGCGCTCTAACCAGCTGAGCTATAGGCCCATATCTGTAGATTGAGAGTCTTTACAGATCTCTCAAAACCGAACAATGTTAGGTGCCAAAGTGTCGACCTAAGTGACATCCAAGCTCTTGGCTTGGTGTATGTCTCCCTAGAAAGGAGGTGATCCAGCCGCACCTTCCGATACGGCTACCTTGTTACGACTTCACCCCAATCATCGACTTTACCTTAGACGGCTGGCTCCCGAAGGTTACCCCACCGGCTTTGGGCACTTCCGACTTTCGTGGTGTGACGGGCGGTGTGTACAAGGCCCGGGAACGTATTCACCGCAGTATGCTGACCTGCGATTACTAGCGATTCCGACTTCACGTAGGCGAGTTGCAGCCTACGATCCGAACTGAGAGAGTGTTTCTCGGGTTTGCTCCACCTCGCGGTATTGCTTCCGTCTATTAACTCCCATTGTAGTACGTGTGTAGCCCAGGTCATAAGGGGCATGATGATTTGACGTCATCCCCGCCTTCCTCCGCATTGTCTGCGGCAGTCTCTCATGAGTTCCCACCCGAAGTGCTGGCAACATAAGATAGGGGTTGCGCTCGTTGCGGGACTTAACCCAACATCTCACGACACGAGCTGACGACAACCGTGCACCACCTGTTTTCTGGCTTCCGAAGAAGAGGAACTATCTCTAGTTCTGTCCATCAATGTCAAGACCTGGTAAGGTTCTTCGCGTTGCGTCGAATTAAACCACATACTCCACCGCTTGTGCGGGCCCCCGTCAATTCCTTTGAGTTTCAACCTTGCGGTCGTACTCCCCAGGCGGGGTACTTATTGCGTTAACTCCGGCACAGAAGGGGTCGATACCTCCTACACCTAGTACCCATCGTTTACGGCCAGGACTACCGGGGTATCTAATCCCGTTCGCTCCCCTGGCTTTCGCGCCTCAGCGTCAGTTTTCGTCCAGAAAGTCGCCTTCGCCACTGGTGTTCTTCCTAATATCTACGCATTTCACCGCTACACTAGGAATTCCACTTTCCTCTCCGATACTCTAGATTGGCAGTTTCCATCCCATCACGGGGTTAAGCCCCGAACTTTTAAGACAGACTGACCAATCCGCCTGCGCGCGCTTTACGCCCAATAATTCCGGACAACGCTTGCCACCTACGTATTACCGCGGCTGCTGGCACGTAGTTAGCCGTGGCTTTCTATTCCGGTACCGTCAATCCTTCTAACTATTCGCAAGAAGGCCTTTCGTCCCGATTAACAGAGCTTTACAACCCGAAGGCCGTCATCACTCACGCGGCGTTGCTCCGTCAGACTTTCGTCCATTGCGGAAGATTCCCCACTGCTGCCTCCCGTAGGAGTCTGGGCCGTGTCTCAGTCCCAATGTGGCCGTTCATCCTCTCAGACCGGCTACTGATCATCGCCTTGGTGGGCCGTTACCCCTCCAACTAGCTAATCAGACGCAATCCCCTCCTTCAGTGATAGCTTATAAATAGAGGCCACCTTTCATCCATCCTCGATGCCGAGATTAGATCGTATGCGGTATTAGCAGTCGTTTCCAACTGTTGTCCCCCTCTGAAGGGCAGGTTGATTACGCGTTACTCACCCGTTCGCCACTAAGATTGATAGAAGCAAGCTTCCATCGCTCTTCGTTCGACTTGCATGTGTTAAGCACGCCGCCAGCGTTCGTCCTGAGCCAGGATCAAACTCTCCAAGATATCTTGAAGCTATTTGAATAGCTCATTATTTGTTGTCGTTACATGTAAGTAACTTTGAATTATGGTTGGTTTTGACTTTGTCAAAACCCGCACTCTGGCATATGTTCAATCATATGATTGATTACCTATCATTGTTCAGTTTTCAAAGATCTGTTATCAGTTTCACGCTTCAGTGAAGCGCCATCTGACGACTTGATTATAATAACATGTGAGCACTTTCATGTCAACACATTTTATAATCTTTTTTGAAGTTCTTTCGAACTTCAAAGTGTATTTCTACACTCATTAAGAAACAGTCGCTCGAACGACTGTATGGATATTATAGTATAACCAAAAAATAATGGCAACCCCCAATTCTCAATTTCACACAACTTTCATTGCACATTCATTTTCCAACCTAAAAACTTAAGATTGATTTTATACAACCTATTTTGTATAATGTAGCTGTAATATAGACTCTTTCACTTATGTAGTTATATAGTTATATACCATTAAATACTATATTTTAATTTTGAATTAGCTCTATATTTCAATTTAGTCTTTTATTATGGTAGTTATTATTAATATTATAATAATGTGTGAGGAGATTGAGTATGAAATTATCCAAACGTTTATTATCCAAAACAGTTGCTATTGCTGCGGTATGTGCAACTATGGCCACTGCAGCCTTTGCTGCACCACAAGGTACATTTGATACCTCTGAAATTCAAATTACAGGCGAAGCCTCTCGTTCTGTAGCACCTAACTATGCGATTTTAACACTTGGTATTACTAGTGAAAACACTAATATCAATGCTGCAAAATCCAATAACGATCGCATCATGAGTGATTTAATCAGCAAGTTAGGTCATTTAGGTATCGACAAAAAAGATATTTACACATCTAACATTTCTATTAACCCTACAAGTGATTATCAAGATGGCAAACGAATTAACACTGGTTATAGTGTAGCAAATCGTGTGACTGTAAAAATCAACAATCTTGATAATGTAGGAAAGGCTGTTGACGCTGCTGTTAGCGCTGGCGCCAACGATATCAACAACCTTTCATTCCAAAATGATGTATCTCAACAACTATCTGATTCTTTAACTACCGAAGCAATTCAAGACGGTCGTCATAAAGCTGAGGTTATAGCTGCAGCCCTTGGTCGTACTTTAGGCCCTGTAAAAACTGTTTCTATCAGCACACCACAAACAAGCTCTATGGACTCTGGTTCCTATCGTAACGCCTTAATGTTAAAAGCGTCTCTCGAAACTGCTACTCCTGTTGAAAAAGGATCATTAGTAGTTTCTCAAGACGCTAATATTACTTATTATTTACAATAGAATTTTCTGGTACCACACCTTCGTGGACCGCTACAATGCCGCCTGTCAATTCATGATAGGTGGCATTTTCATATCCTAAAGATTTCCAGATTTCAAGAATCTCACTTTGATGAGGATATCTGCGTAAGGATTCTGGCAACCATGCATAAGAGGAATTATCCTTACTTAACTTACCTAAAATAGGTAATATATAGGAGAAGTAGAAATTATATAACTGTTTAAAACCAAACATGCTTGGCTTTGCGAGTTCTAACACAACTACTTTTCCACCTGGCTTTACAACACGTTGCATTTCAGATAACACTTGTTTAATATCTGGCACATTACGCATTGCAAATCCGCTCATAGCAGCATCAAATGTGTTATCTGCATATGGTAATGCCATCGCATCACCTTGAACAAGATTAACTTGATCTATTAAACCAGCATCTTCAATGCGTACACGACCTTGATCAAGCATCTCACTATTAAAGTCCAAAGCCTCCACCCTTAATGTTGGTTCTTGACGTAACGCTTCCTTTGTAAACACACAAGTGCCACAAGCTACATCAAGTATACGTTGATTTGGACCTATATTCATTGCTTTTACAGAAAATTTGCGCCAGTAATAATCCTGTCCAAAACTCAAGACTGTATTCATCAAATCATAATTCTTAGCAATATTAGAGAATACACCTTGCACAAATTCTTCTTTATCTGCATATGTTTTAAATTCTTTCGTATTCATTATGGTCCTTTCACTAATCAAGAACTATATTCAAACTCTTTACTCGCATAGTATATCATACTATGCCTCCTATCAAAAGAATCCTATTATATATACTATATATAGTAATTATGTAATAAGCACATATTTAGTTAAAACCATATATTCACTACTGTTAAAATTAGTATATTACAAAATAAACATCGTTATCAATCACAGTAGATTTAATTTAACTATATATAAATGACTATGATATTATCTATTGCCACCATCCTGTGTTCGTTGTATAATGACATATGTCCATGACGAAAAGATATCTTTTCCATGGTCTTTTATTAGTTTTTATTAAGTATTGGAGTGTACTATGAATCGATTTGTAAAATCAATCAATAGAGTCAGTCTAATCCAACAAATTATCATAGGTTTGATTATTGGTATTTTGACAGCTCTATATGTGCCAGATGTGGCAAATGAATTAGCTTTATTAGGCGTTCTCTTCGTTGGTGCTTTAAAAGGGATTGCACCAATCCTCGTATTCTTCCTTGTAATTGCAGCCATCAGTAAACACCGTTCTGGTCAAAAAACAGGTATGGGCTCTGTAATCACATTATATTTATTAGGTACATTCCTTTCTGCAGCGCTTGCTGTAGTCGTAAGCTTTATGTTCCCTACTACTTTACACCTTGCAGCTAGTGCAGCTGATGCAGCTCCACCACAAGGTATCGTAGAGGTAATGAAAACACTTTTAAAAAATATTGTTGATAACCCTGTGAAAGCCTTAATGACGGCTAACTATATCGGCATTTTAGGTTGGGCACTTATCATCGGTGGCGCTTTACGCCATGCACCAATGAATACTAAAGAAATAATGGAGTCTATCGCTCAAGCTATTACAACTGTAGTAGGTTGGATTATCCGCTTTGCTCCTCTTGGTATTATGGGTCTTGTAGCTGATTCTATCGCTACTAACGGTATCGAAGCTTTGATTGGTTATTTCCAATTACTCGTATTACTACTTGGTTCTATGATTTTCGTAGCATTAGTAGTAAACCCACTTCTATCTTTTGTATATCTTCGCCGTAATCCATATCCATTGGTTTTCAAATGTTTACGTGAATCTGCAATCTATGCGTTCTTTACTCGTAGCTCTGCTGCAAACATCCCTGTTAACCTCGATTTAGCGAAACGTTTAAAACTTAACCCTGATATGTATTCCGTATCCATTCCATTGGGTGCAACAATCAATATGGGTGGTGCAGCGATCACAATTACAATCATGACATTAGCTGCTGCCCATACACTTGGAATCGTTGTAGATATCCCTACAGCAATTCTCTTATCTGTTATTGCTACTATCGGTGCTTGTGGTGCTTCTGGCGTTGCTGGTGGTTCCCTACTTCTAATTCCTCTTGCTTGTTCTCTATTTGGTATCTCCAATGACATCGCAATGCAAGTTGTAGGTGTAGGCTTCATCATTGGCGTTTTACAAGACTCCACTGAAACAGCACTTAACTCCAGTACAGATATTCTCTTCACTGCTACTGCAGATTATGCGAAACGTGGCTATCACGAAAACTGGAATTAAATATAATTTTACAATCATACCAAAGACGGTCCTTCGGGACCGTTTTTTTTGTATTAAAAGGTCCATAATTACTAGATTACTATACGACTTATAAATATATTCATTGTATAATATAAAGAACATACTTTATAAATCAACATAGGTATCAATATTAATCATATACGTTTATATTAATTACAATCACCTATATTGATTTTCTTCAATATAGTGTTATAATGGAGTTAATAATAACTATTAACAGATAGCAATAGAAAGGAATCAACATGAAACAATACGATATTATTGTGGTTGGTACAGGTGGTGCAACCATCGTAGCTGACGCTGCGCTAAAAAAAGGCCTTAAAGTGGCCATCATAGAAAAAGGTAAATTCGGTGGCACATGCCTAAATCGCGGTTGTATTCCTACGAAAGTAATGGTTACAGCAGCTAATGCCATTCAAGAGGTAGAAGAGTTCAAAAAAATAGGCGTCAATGTTGGCGATGCAACTATGGATTGGGACACTGTAGCTAAACGTACATGGCATATGATTGACAAGTCTGCAGGCATCTATGATTACTATAACTCTTATGACAACGTAGATGTATATCGCGGTGCTGCAAGTTTTGTGTCCGATAAGGTTATGAATATCCACCTTAACGATGGCTCTGGTATCGTAGAAATCACAGCTCCAACAATTATTCTAGGTACTGGTGGTTATAGCAACATACCAAATGTACCTGGTCTAAAAGAAGCAGGCTTCCTTTCTAGTGAAAGTTTATTTGGCGATAAGTTCCCGAAACAACCGTATAAATCGCTTGCAGTACTTGGTGCAGGCCCTATCGGCGTAGAATTCGGTCACGTATTTGATGCAGCTGGTACTGAAGTTACCATCATTCAACATAATGTGCGCCTTGTACCTAAAGAAGACGAAGAGATGTCCGAACATCTTCTTCAAAACTACAGGGCTCGTGGTATTAATGTAATCTTAAACCAAGACACTGTTGAAATCCGTCAAGAAGATGGTCTTAAAGTTGTAGTCACTAAAGATCGTAGCACTGGTGAAGTTACAGAAACTAAGGTAGAAGAAATCCTCGTAGCAGCTGGCATTCGTCCTGCTGTAGAAGAGCTCCACCTCGAAAATACAGGTATTGAAACATGGCCAAAGGGCTGGATTAAAACAAACGAGTTCCTCGAAACATCTGTTGATGGCATCTATGCCTTAGGCGATGTAAATGGTGAACCAGCATTTCGTCATCGTGCGAACTATGAAGCTGATATTATTGCCCACAATCTATACTTTGCTAAAAACGAAGAAGATTTCCGTTGGGCACGTTATGATACATTGCCAAAGGTTACCTTCTCCTACCCTGAAATTGGTAGCGTAGGTCTTACTGAAGCAGAAGCTATCAAAGCTGGTTATAATGTAGGTGTAGGCAAAAACTACTACTCCTCCACAGCTAAAGGCTATGCAATGGGTATCAACCCTGGCGATGTAAATGACGGCTTTGTTAAAATCGTGGTAGACAAAGATACTAATTATATCCTTGGTATGCACGTAACAGGTCCTCAAGCGTCTATCCTCTTCCAACCATATGTAAACCTTATGAACAGTGGTGTAACTCCGTTGACAGCAATTAATGAAGAAATCGCTTCTGAACGTACTAAACGCTTACGTGAAAAAGGTATTACTCGCGAAATGGACCCTAAATCCGTTATCACTGTAGGTGAAACTATGAGCCCACATCCGTCCTTAATCGAGGTTATTATGTGGACACAAGCATACTACGAACACCGTTGGCAATAGTAAATATATATCCATTATAGGGTTATAGGACAAAAAGTGTTGCTATTTTAGTCCCAAAGATTGGTAAATAGGCGATCATAATTATGCAAATCACTCCAAACAATAGCATCACCCCAAGTCGGAATAGAAGCTTCTAACCTAGATTGTTCATGTATGGTATGATATATATCAGAAATACTCTTGTTGGTCGGCATAACCTTAAGTATTTCTGCATTAGAAAGCGGGTTTGGTGAGTGCATATAGCACCACCAGAACACCGCTTTTATTCGTCTTTCAATAGACATTCCTCTATGATTACGTAACATAGTGCGTAACTGAGCATTTACACCACCTTCTATACGCTTATTAGTAGCTGGGCAGGCACATGTTAACGATGCATCTAAGTAAGTAAATAAACATCTTTTGTTAATCAATTTAACTAAGGAATTTTCTGCTTTTATAAGTCGTTCATGTTTAGGTCGTATCGTACCATTTTCATCAACTGTTATTTCTGATAGGAATACTCTATGTCGTACTTTCCATGACATAACGTTTTGTACCCACTTTATAGCATGATCTTGCGTGTGTATTGTTAATAAATCCCTTGCAATTCCATATAACTCACAACCAGCAATCGTTTTAGGACGTATTGTTGTATAGCGTTTTACTTGTTGAAATGCATGAAATAAGCATCTTTGTAGTTTGGCTTTCGGCCAAACTTTTTTTAATGCCTTTTGAAAGCCGGTACCACCATCGGATATAACTACTATAGGTGATGAAATACGTCGTAATAAAGCCTCCCAAGCCTTAGAATGCTCATATCTACAAACATACCAGCCTAAGACATGCGTCTCATTACAACAGATTAAAATACAAGCATTTCTAGCTAAATAAATACCATCAACAAATACCACACTACTTGATGATTCAACTTTTGGTGGTAATGGCCAAAGCTCCCAAAACTGTGATGTTTTTCTACGAAATGAACGTCCATCGCCAGCCATATCTAACTGTGTGTGTTTACCAAATAACCAATCCAAAAATATCTGTAAATTATTGTTAGTTTTATTCACTTTATTTGTGAATGAGTAAGAACATTGATTACAATACCAACGTTGAGAACCCGCATTTGTTTTACCATTTCTCTTACAGACGAAACCACAATTAGGGCATCTGACTAGTTTCATAATTATACTCCTTCTAAAAAATATATCTCTTTAGAAAGATAAAACCTCATTTGAGTCAGTAAAATCAAGGAGTTTCAGACTTTTTAGCAACACTTTTTGTCCTATATGTAAAAGTTACTCAAAAAGATAAAATGCCGATGGAGCTAGTATTTAACTAGTTCCATCGGCATTAATAGCAACACTTTTTGTCCTATAACCCCCATTATATAAAATAAAGAGCTGAAGATTTTATCTTCAGCTCTTTATTTATAATATCGCTAAATAGATTAACGACCCATATCAATGGTGTTATCCCAAATAATATTTGTTTTACGACCGTCGAAACCTTGATCTGGTTCAGGAGGTAATTTACTAGATTTAGATTGACCTACATAAGCCCCTGTTTCAGCATCTACAGTAACTACAGTCTTTTTACCATCTTGATGCATTGTCATATAGTATAGGATCTTGCCTTCATGCGCTTCAATTTTCCAGCCTTTTACGACTGCATCAGCACCAAGTTGTTGTTTTGCAACGCGCTCAGCTTGAGCTGCTTCGATAACTTTATCTTTATTGAAGATTTCACCGATAACTTTCTTAGGTTTGCCACCTTCATCCATATCAGAAGTATTACCAGTGATAACGTCGATTTTCATCTTATATTGATGATATTTACTATAGCCTACTACTTTGTAACCATAGTTCAAATCATTAGAGTTAAGCTCTACAGAATGAAGTGCTGCATTAGGAAAACGGTTTTGGAAAATAGTACCAATTTTACTCATAGTCATAACCATGGATTCCCCTGGCGCACGTTGTACAGAAATATCAGTACTTGTTTCTGGTTTTGTTTTACGTGCATCTGCCACACTAGGTGTAGCAACGGACAATACGCCAACTGCCAATACACCAGTTAATGCCATAGAAATCAACTTTTTATTCATTACATATCCTCCTACTATATACAATGCTTTCACCTATGGTAAAAGCCATCCGTATACTAGAATTACTATAATTTCGTGCTATATGCAACAGCACACAAAACATACATAAATAGATATATTATTTAGACAATATACTATAAACCTTCATTCGATGCAAGTCGATCGTTTACATCAGTCATAAGCAATTTGTAACATGTTGCCACCAAAGGTACGCCAATCAACATGCCAGTGACCCCCATTAAACTACCACCAACGATAACAGCTGCAAACACCCACAAACCAGGCAAGCCAACGGAATTACCTACGATCTTAGGATAAATAAAGTTGCTTTCAATTTGATGAAGCACCTCTAATATAATCACATAAATTAATGCATCCATAGGGCTAACAGTGAGCAAGATAACTGCGCCTATAACGCCACCCACATAAATACCTAACAATGGAATTAATGCAGTAAGGCCAATAACACAGGCAATCGTAGTGGCATATTCAATATTAAATGCCCATAGTGAAATACCAACCATAATGCCTAAAATCAAGGCATCTATGAACTGGCCTACAAAGAAGTTACTGAAGGTTTGAACAGCAACACGTGTGACATAACTAACGCGATTTACCCACTCATCGGATGCATAAGCTCGTAAAATACGTTTGCCTTGCATCATAAGTCGCTCTTTATCGAGCAACATATAAATGGCAAAGATTAAACCTAAACCTATATTCAAAGTCCAAGATAAGGCTGTCCCCATCGCATTAACTAGGTATGTACCTCCCTTTGTGCCCCACTCGCGAGTATATTTAACAATACTTTCACCACTCAAGGTATCCATAAGAGTTTGATTGGAGGCCATTGGAATGGTTTCTGTAAAGTGTTGCATCCATGTTTGGAAATCTGTATACAACTGCGGCGAAGAAGATACGATAATCGACATGGAATGAATCAATTGTGGAATCGCCATGCGAGCAATGAAATACACGATAGCACTGATAGTAACAAAGGATAATACAAGACTTAAAGGTCGTCTAATTTTATCTTTCCAACCAGTTTTACTCTTAGGCCACAGCCAGCGTTCATAACGCACAACGAGAATATCGAGGACAAATGCGATACAAGCACCTACTATAAGTGGAACAAAAGCAGTAATAATGGCATCAATAGCATTGGCTATATCGCTAATACGGAGCGCCATCATGATCATAACGCCAGCCAATATAATGGCCCCTATAAGCGGTTTGTAATATTTAAATCGTTTCATATATAACCTACTTTACTATACTCACAATGCATACATTACCAAAACTTAATGAACATTGTATGACCTACGATTGTATGCAAGTTTAGTATAACACAAAAGTCCACCTTATCACATGCTCGGTCCCCCGATGAACACGAGAGCATGATAGAAGGTGGACTTATTATATGTCTAATCTAAATTAGATTGAAGATTAGCGGTGAATGTAAACGTCTACACGACGGTTTTCAGCTTTACCTGCTGCAGTAGAGTTAGTTGCCACTGGTTTAGTGTCGCCATTAGCGATACCGATGAAACGATCAGCAGATACGCCGTTGTTTACTAAGTATTGAGCTACGTATTGTACGCGGCGT
The DNA here is from genome assembly GCF_013393365.1 of Veillonella nakazawae. Classification (NCBI taxonomy): domain Bacteria; kingdom Bacillati; phylum Bacillota; class Negativicutes; order Veillonellales; family Veillonellaceae; genus Veillonella; species Veillonella nakazawae. Next base: position 515,382 of record NZ_AP022321.1, on the reverse strand, counting down.
TCGGACAAGCCAACATTGTATTGAGGAGTTGCATCAGTATCAGCATTACCCAACAATTTGATTTGATCTTGAGAGTATTGGTTAGCAGCGTTTACAGCAGCTGTCAAGTTTGGATATTGGTCTGCACGAGCTACATCTTGGTCGGAATCGAAGTAGATAGATTGTACATAGTAATCCAATTTAGGAGTTTTGTATACAGGAGCTTCTACTACAGGAGCTGGAGCTGGAGTGTATACAGGAGCTGGAGCTGGAGTTGCTACAGGAGCTACTGTTTTGTGACCACCAAAACGGTAGGACAAGCCAACTACAGGACCTTGGAAGGAGATATTTTCATTATCTGCATGTTTTGTGTTGATATAACGGTAACCAGCGTTAATATCCAAGTCTTCGTTCACTTTGTAGCCTAAACCAGCTTCCCAAGTGGAAGTTTTCTTAGTACCTACACCAGCTTTACCATAAACTTCTACTTTAGAGCCAAGGTTAGCTTTACCAATTACACCTGCTTGTGCAATGTTGTTAGCTTTAGCGAAGTCATCGCCAGAAATATGAGCATAGCCACCATATACAGCGAAGTTTTTGTTCAAGGATTGAACCAAGTTTACTTCGTGCATTTTGTCGCTATAGCCAATGCCACCCAATTTGTCGTTCAAACCATGGTAACCATATTGAATAGCAGTTTTGTCAGACAAAGCGTATGTCAAACCACCATCAAAGTTCCATTTTGCATCAGCATTGAAATGTTCAGTTTTTGCTTTAGAATGAGCTGCACCAAGATCAACTTGGAATTCGCCTTTGTTGAATTGAGTTTGTGGAGTTGCGCCAGCTACGGATACGCCTACAGCAGCAACTGCCAATAAAGCTAATAATTTTTTGTTCATTATAATTCCCTCCAAAAATAGCCCACAACAATACACAGGGCCTTGGTAATAATATACTTTCATTTTACACAACTTTTCGATAAATTTCAATATCTTTTATGAATTTACCATGAGAATTTCGAATTTTATCTATATTCAGTTGTTATTTCTTTCAAATTCAAAAATACAATTATCTTTATAATATTAGGAATATTAAGGGGCTAATTATCAAAACTAATGATCCTCCCCTTTATTCTTTTAAGATATATCTTATATTTATCTTAGCCTATCTTTAAAATTAAGCGAACAAATAAAAGTAAAAACCGCCTTAGTAAAACTAAGGCGGTTTTCACTTGTTTCTTATATATATCCCTTACATATATACACGAAATCATGGATTTCAGGTCCGATAACACATTCCCCAATGTGTCATTTTTTCCACATTTGGTATTGTACATCAAATAAATTGAATAGGCAAGAAGTTTTTCATAAACTTTTCATAAATTATTCTATTTTTTTCAATATAGCTAGTAATCCTAAATAAAACATTGTAGATTCTATCTATATCAAAGCTATATATCGAACAATTTAAACTTTAGATTTTATATGAAAATTCATCGCATAAATGATATTCAAAATTAATATTTTGAATACTAATCAGTAAGATTAAACAATTTTATGCTGCCATGTACCTCGAACAAATCGGAAATAGGAACAACATAATCGTAAAGACTGATCGAAGCACAACGATAACCATGCGCCTAAAAGGCCTAAGCCAAATGTAATACACAATAGATACGTAATAATAGGTCGTATAATAGCTACACTAACAAGGGAATATTTCATAATATAATATGTATCCCCCGCTCCTTTTAGTACACCGGAATATACTTGCTGTAAAGCTTGAGGAAAGGCCGCAATGGCCATAAGCCCCATTAAGGCACCAGCTAACGTAACGACTTCACTTTCACGTGTATATAACTGTACCAATAAATCACCAGGACCAATAAATATGAGTGCACTTACGAGACCTACTACGAAACCAATACGAGCCCCAATTTTACCATACAAATTCGCAATATCTGGTCGTTTATGACCAAGACTCTGTCCCGTATGAGATGCCCCTGCAAAGCCAAGTCCCATAGCAAAGTAATAGAATATATCCATCAAATTCATACACACATAGTGTGCTGCTAATGGTACCGCCCCTAAGGATGCAACGATCATTGTGTACGTATACATACCAAATCGTTCAAAAAACTGTTCCCCTAATGAGCTACCGCCTACGTGGAACATAGTATGCAAAACGGTTCGTTCAAACTTCCACTTTGAAGGATGTCGCAAGGTTAATCCTGTAGTAGTATGTTGTGAAATCGTACGCAGTAATAATAGAGCAATAACGGCACTACTAATCATTGTCGAAACACCGGCGCCCATGACACCGAGTTCAGGAAAGAATCCAATACCATAAATCAAGAAGAAGTTCATTATAGTATTTAAAATATTACCTACTACATTGGACTTAAAAATAACCTTAGTATTGCCATACCCAATAAGGGCGGCCCCTACAATTTGACTAAAGGATTGAAATATTAGACTAATGACAACAAAACGACCATACCAGACAGCCGTTTCTATATAACCGTCTTCAGCACCTGTAAAGCGTAAGATATGCTCTAAATTAAAGAAACATATTGCCAATAAAGGTGCATAAATCAAGAAATTCAATAGTATGGACTGCTTAAGAACAGCATTCATACCATCAACTTCACTTTCACCGTGTCGGCGAGCTATAATAGCCGTTACCGCAATCGACAGGGCACGACAGAATATAAGCATCACCATCTCTGGCTGCCCCATAATACCAACTGAGGCAAGTGCGGAGGCACCGAGGGCCCCTACCATGGCTAAATCAATAGCTGTCATAAACTGTAGCATCAAACCTTGTAATGTAGCAGGCCAAGCTATTTTCAAATAATTGCCATACATCTGCTTTGTTGTACCTACAGGACCTAATCGTTCTGTAGCGGGCAACATAGCATCAATGGACAACCATCGTTGTATGCGGTCTAACATAGTAACTCCTATTCATGCAAGATCGTATAAGATTGAGCTATCTATTAGCCCCAATATCTTCTGTATTATATCACAACAATATATGAAAAGTCATTCATATATAATAATTTTATTTAATAATTTATATCAAATTTGCAAAAGAACCTCTTATAGTGTCTGAATATACCCTACCAGGTATTCCAACATATAAGAGGTTCTTTTAATTTTCAGAAAATATTATATCAGTCTATTTTATGAAATTAATTATCAACTATCAACCTTTGGATGCCAATAATTGACTAACTGCTGCACGCAAGTCTTCTAAGCCTTGTTTAGTTTCAGCTAGTTCTTGACGTTGACGCTCATTTTCAGCTTCCAACGTATTGAGACGAGCCGCTTGATCTGCGATAACAGTTTTTTGTTCACTATTTTCTTTTTTGAGACTAGATACTTCATCTTGCATTACATACACAGAGCTAATAGGGCCTGCTTTGTAACGATCAGGAATATTTTTCTTTTCTGGGCTAGAGCCAAATTTGTGAGTTACACCTGCATTGACCATGTTGCGGTTTGCACCAAGAGATACACCAACGTTGAACATTGTATCTTCATTTGTATAATGTGCAAGACCTAAGGCCGCTGCTGTTTCACCGCGATAGTTACCAACACCAGCCATCACTTGAGTTGGTTCCAATGGGTCATATTGAATTGGTTTCAACGCTGCCATTGCTGCTGCATGCGCACCTACGCGTTGTACCTCACCTGCTACTTGACCAATAGCATCGCCGATTCTAGCATTAGATGCTTTCAACTGACTAACATTAACTGCATCAGTATCATCTGTACCAGGTGCAATACCTTTAAGTTGGTTATTACCATTATTAAGGCCATCCTTAGTCAAGGAAATAGTACCTGCATTTGGATTATTAGGATTTGCACTGCCTGGTGTAATTGTTATGCCATTACCATCTGTAACAGTTGTGTTACCTGCTGCATCTTTAAATGTAGCAGACTTCATATCCTTCAGTTCAGGGTTTACTGCATAACTAATTGTTTTACCTACTTGGCTAACCATCATATTATTGCCCGCTTTGAAAGTAACTGTTTCATCAGTTTTTACTTTTTCAGCTGTTGCAGTTGGTGTGCTGTTAATACCAGAGCCTTCTGTACCAATAGTTGCATTCCATCCAGCATTTTCAACGGCGGATTTAACTTGATCTTCCGTAGCAGCACGGCCAGATGCAATATTATTTGGATCCCAAGTTTTGTTAGTTAATCCTGTAACAACACCATCTTTGCCATTTACTGCAACAGGATTATTACCACCTGTAGTAATAATGCCATCTTTACCATCGATGCCTACAGTACCAATTGTAGCCTTGCCATCCTTACCATCAAGAGCAATCTTATCGCCAGCTTTTACAGAACCATTTTTGCCATCGATAGCAACCGCATTAGCACCATCACCAGCTTTAATAGTACCATCTGTGCCATTAATTGCTACAGCATTACCATCTTTACCGGCTTTAATAGTACCAGTTGTACCATCTACAGTAACAGCCTTACTTGGATCTGTACCCAATGTAACCTTATCATTCAACTTGTTATCGTAAATGATATGTCCATCAGCGGCAGTAGTTTTAGTCAATACAATATTGCCTGTAGTACTACCAGCACTTTCACCACCATTAGCAGTCAATTCTGTTTTAGATGCCTTAGACTTAGACTCTAATTGACGTACATTGACAGCATCGGTATCATCTGTACCATCTGCAATATTAGAAATCTTATTGCCACCATTATTGAGACCATCTTTAGTTAAGGATACTGGATCCTTACCAGCTGCAGTAATAGTTACACCATCTTTAGTAAGAGCTGTATTATTACCATTGCCATCATCGATAACTGTACTATCTGCTGTAGAAGTATTTGTTTTTGTACCATCCGTAATCTTAGTACCATCTGCAGTTGTTGCTGTAGACTTAGTACCATCTGCTACTGTATTACCAGCTGCAGTAGATGTATTGGTTTGAGTACCCGCAGTTTGTGTAATAGAATCACCATTGATAACCGTTGTGTTATTACCGGTACCATTGAATCTTGCAGAGTTCATGTTCACAAGGTCTTTATTCAAGGAATATGTGAAGTCACGCCCATTTTGGTTGATTGTGATATTTTCACCAGCAATCATAGTAACCTTTGCGTCTTTACCTACTTTGGCATCTGATTTAGTACCAGTTTGTTTACCAGATGTAGTAGCATCCTTATCGGCTGTAATTTGCCATGTTTGGTTAGCTGCAGCATCAGCTACTACTTTCAATTGATCCTCAGTAGCAGCACGGCCAGATACAGCATTGCCATCCCAAGTCGTATTAGCAAGACCTGTTACATGGTTATTTGTACCATCTACTGTGACGCCACCAATATTAGCAGCTTTACCTGTAATAGTACCAGTAGTGCCATCTAACGTTACCGCCTTATTACCACCTGTTGTAATTGTATTATTTACACCATCGATAGCTGCACTACCAATAGTAGCCTTACCAGCAGTACCATCAATAACAATGGCATTAGCACCAGTACCAAATGTCAATGTATCATTAAGTTTTACATTGTAAATTGTATGACCATCCGCAGCAGTTGTAGACGTTAATTTTACATTACCAGTTGTTGCGTTAGCCGCTTCATCATCATTAGCAGTAATTTCTGTTTTGGATGCTTTTTTAGCGGCATTAATAGCATCTGCTACATTCTTAGCTGTTGCCACACCATCAGTAGACGGGCCTGTAATAGTGCCATCTGTACCAGCTGTAATAGCCGCTGTTTTTACATCATATTTAACAACGCCTGCATCATCGATAGTAGCAGTTGTTAACGTGCCATCTTTAAAGTTCAAGCCATCAGCCAAGGATACTTGTTTAGCTGTACCATCATTTGCTTTATAAGACAATTTAGTCTTCGCAGCAACTTTAGTACCGTCAATAGTTACCTTGTAATCCTTAGTTGTACCATCTGCACTTGGAGTACCTGTAACAGTCAACGGATTATCCGCATCAGTTGTATCAGTACTTACTGTAACTGCACTTACAGCAGATTTCTTAACCTCTGCTTCGGATACTTTTACAGTTAAGTTTTTACCATCTGCATCAGTTGTTACGTATTTACCGTCACCTTTGATACCAAATGTATCATCTTTAAGATTTACTACACCGGCAGATGTATTAGTATCGCCAGCAAATTTTAAATTGATTGCATCAGTGCTTGCTTTTGCAGCCTTGTTGATAGCATCTGCTACATTTTTAGCTGTTGCTAAGCCATCATCACCTGTGACAGATGCTGCACCTGTAGTGGCATTGCTATCGATAGTAGCACGTTTTGTAGACACCTCTACAGTATCACCATTCATCTTCGTAGAAATGAAATCACCAGTAGCACCTTTTACATTGAATGCTACATCACCATCTTTTAAAGATTGGCTAGAGGTTGTGCCACTATCTGCACCAAGGGACACTTTACGGCTCACAGCCGCTGTAGCATCATTGATCTTGGTCTTAGTATCATCGTTAATATCAAATGTTACCTTACCATCATTATCTACAGTAGCTTTTGTCATTGTACCATCTACAAAGTCTAAGCCTTTAGATAATTTAACGGACTTAGCATCTGTATCAGCTGCGCTATTAGCGCGATATGTTAACGTTTGGCTTGCTACAGTATCTTTCAACTGTTTTACGTTTACCGCATCAGTATCAGCTGTACCTTCAGCAACCTCTTGAATCTTATTGCCACCAGCATTGATTTCATCAAGACTAAACTGAACCATTTTACCTGCTGCACTTTGGAATGCCATGCCTTGAGCACTACCTTGAGCAAAATTCCCATCTTCATCATTAAATATGAGATTTTTAGAATCAAGAGAGCTGCTATTAGGTCCGGCTTGTAAAGATAAAGTACCAACGTCTAAATAAGTATTTGCTGTATTCAGTTGATTTACATCAATACCATTATTGATTCTAATACCATCACGGTCAATTTGTGTATAATTACCTACAGCTGGATCACCAAACTTACCGCTAGCATTAATTGCATCAAACTTGATTGTCTCACCCACACCATTTTCAAGAGAAATAGAGTTTAATTTCTTAAGATCTTTATTTAATGTGGTAGCGATATTTTTGCCAGTTTGTGTAACTGTAATATTATTATCACCAGTAAAGTCTACAGTATCACCACCGGCTACAGTAGTCGGTGTATCACCATTAGCAGATAGTTTCCATGCTGCACCATCTTTAGCTTGGCTAGCCGCTTTGTTAATAGCATCGGCCACGTTCTTAGCAGTTGCTAAGCCATCATCACCTGTAACAGAAGCAGTGCCTGCAGCATCGCTGTTGATAGTGGAACGTTTTGTAGAAACTTCTACAGTGTCGCCATTCATCTTCGTAGAAATGAAATCACCAGTGGCACCTTTCACATTGAATGCTACATCACCATCTTTTAAGGATTGACTAGATGCTGTACCACTATCTGCACCAAGAGAAATATTACGAGCAACTGCAACGGAAGAGTTATCTACTTTAGTTTTAGTATCTGTATCTAAACCAACAGTAATCGTTTGATTATTTACAGTCGCTGTCACACCATTTGTACCAGCCACATTAAGTTTTTGGTTTTTAAGATCAATAGTACCGTTATTAGTGCCATCTGTAATATTTAAATTTTGAGACAAGTTAGCAACAGCTTGCTTAACATCACCAATATTTGCTGCATTAGTATCAGTTGTACCGCCACTAGCAACATTAGTAATTGTTTTGTTACCTCCGTTGATACCATCAGTTTTATCAATAGAGATACCGCCTACAGTTACTTTATCTGTTGTGATACCAGTACCTGTAATTGCAGTCGTACCATTTGTTAAACCAGATGTATTCATTACTGTGTTACCAGCAGTAATAGAATCTACTGTAAGATCTTTCTTTGTGGCTACAGTAATTTTCTTTTTATCTGTACCATCTTGAGTGATTAAAATATTATCGCCATTAATAAGATCTACTGTGTCCCCACCTTGTACAGTTGTTTTATCAGTTGTGCTGGAATTTGTTGTAAGATTCCATGCCGCACCAGCTTTAGCTGCATCAGCTGCTTTATTGATAGCATCGGCTACATTTTTAGATGTTGCTAAGCCATCATCACCTGTTACAGATGCTGCACCTGTATTGGCATCGCTAGTAATAGCTGCACGCTTAGTGGAAATTTCAACAGTGTTGCCATTCATCTTCGTAGATACTAAGTCACCTGTCGCAGCTTTTACATTGAATGCCACATCACCATCTTTTAAGGATTGGCTAGATGCTGTGCCGCTATCTGCACCAAGAGAGATATTACGAGCTATTGCTGTAGAAGCATCATCTACTTTAGTTTTTGTAGTTGTATCAAGACCTACTGTAACAGTTTGGCCATTTACAGTTGTAGTTACACCATTAGTACCGGAAACAGTAAGCTTTTGATTTTTAAGGTTAACAGCACCATCTGTAGTGCCATCAGAAACAGTAAGGTTTTGAGATAAACCATCTACTGCTTTATTGATAGAATCTGCTACATTTTTAGCAGTCGCTAACCCATCTGTAGGGCTATTTACTTTAGCTTTACCATCAGCGTCATTAGTAATAGTTTCAGTGGCAGTAGAAATAGTTACAGTACCATTTGTACCTACCGTAGCTTTTGTAAAAGTACCATCTGTAAAGTTTAATCCATTCGCCAAGGATACTTTATTTGCATTGGCACCATTAGCTTTGTATGTCAATTGTGTTTGATTAGCTAATTTTATAGTATCGATACCAATAGCATAGTCCTTAGTATTTGTACCTGCTGTTGGTGTAATTGTAATAGGATTATCTGCCGTATTAGCCTTGCTAACAGTTACTGCGTCTACAGCTAAGTCTTTTACTTTTGCTGCATCAACAGCTACTTGTACACCTGTAGCAGAAGCCTTAGTAGTAACTAGATCGCCATCACCAGCCACTTTAAAGGTTGCGTCACCATCTTTAAGATACTTAAGACCTGTAGTTCCTGTATCACCGGTTAAACCAATACCTTTAGTCGTAGCATTTACCGTATTCTTGTCTAGACCAACAACAAGACTACCATTATTCGTACCCAATAAATCAGTTCTAATACCATTAGCACCGATTACTTTAAGTGGACTTTCACTAAGCTTAACACTGCCAGTTTTAGAATTTGTATCTAGTTTTAATGTAACAGCATCTACAGCATTCTTTACATCTGTAATATTAGCTGCATTAGTACCTATATTACCACCGCTAGAAACGTTGGTAATTTGCTGTCCCCCTGCACTAATACCATCGGTACCAAACTTAACAGTTTTCGTAGCAGTTTTTGCAGTTAAACCATCACGAGTTATGGTCACATTATTACTACCAGTAGTCGGACCAATTTGAAGCGTTGTATTACTCAATACATTATCGCCGGCTTTAAATGAATCGCCAGTAAAGTTTCTACCTTTTACAGAACCATTTGTACCATCTAGAGTAATTTGGTTACCACCAGAAGAAACAGTAACGGTTTTATTAGCTTTCACAGTATCTACAGTAATCGCCTTATTCAAAGAAGTAGTAATTTTTTTGCCACTACGCGTTACTGTAATATTGTTGTCCCCACCAAAGATTACAGTATCTGATTTATTGATTACTTCAGGCGCTGTAGAAGTATTCTCAGCAGCTAATTTCCAATGATATGCATTGGCAGAAATAGCTTTATTGATAGCATCTGCTACATTTTTAGAATCAGCCATGCCTGTAGCATTTGCAGAAGCTTGACCATTTGTGACATCAATATTTTGTGTTTTGCCAGAAATTGTAAGGTTTTGACCGCTGGCAGCTGTTGTAATATATGTATTATCGCCCTTAAGTCCTAATGTACTATTTGCGATATTCACATTGCCCGTATTTACATTACCAGAGAATGCAAGGTTAACACTCTTTAATTGGGCTACGTTAACTGCATCTGTATCTCTTGTGCCCGCTGCAAGACCTGTAAGTTGACGTGTTACAGTAGTACCATTACCAATAGAAACGGCACCAGTTGTACTAGTAAGTACATTGCCAGTTAAACCAGAATAATTATCTGTACGGTTTGTATTAGGATTATAACCTTTATTAGTAATACCACCTATTACATTAGCAACTGAATCTCGACCTAAAGCAACACCACCATCAACGGTAGCTCTAGAATCAGGACCAATAGCAACAGATTTAACTGCACTTGCATTAGCTCCAGTACCAATAGCAATAGAATGTTGAGATGTGGAGTTAACGCGACTACCTATGGCAATTGATTCTAAACCATTAGCTGTCGTAGCAGCGCCGATTGCAAGAGCTTTATTGCCTGTAGCTTTCGTTGGAGTAGATCCATAAGAACCAATGGCAATAGTTCCATCACTATTTGCTGAAGCACTACCACCTAACGCTACAGAATTATCACCATCAGCCGTTACATTCATCCCCATAGCAACACTATTAAATTTATTAGACTTAGCCGCTTGACCAACTGCAACACCGCCTAACGCAGCCGTAGTTCTATTAGTACCTACAGCAACACCATTTTTACCTATTGCAGATGATAGATGACCTACCGCAAGGGAATTTTCTCCCGTAGCAGTAGTTTGCATACCAACAGCAGTAGCCGATGTAGCACTAGCTGTAGATAAAATACCTAAAACTGTTGAAGACGCGCCTGTAGACGTATTCTTTCTGCCTACTGCTACCGCACCTTCACCGGTAGCTTGAGATTCAGAACCAACAGCTAGAGAATTAGATGTTTTAGCATTTGTCTTATAACCAATACTTACACCTGCACCCCCATCTGCCTTAGCAGCAGTACCAATAGCTACGCTATACCCACCAGAAGCAACAGCATAATTATTAAATTGATCGGATGATGCGCCACCAATAGCAACATCGCCAGCATTAGTTGCTTGTGCATATGTACCACCTGCAAAAGCGCCAAAGCCAGTCGCCTGAGTAGCACTACCAATAGCAGTACCACGAACACTAGAATTCGCGATTAGGCCTAAGGATACACCACCTCTGCCAGTCGCATGAGCACCAGCACCAATAGCTACAGCTGGTTGAGCTGGATCAGCATATTGTGAATTAGCTATTGCTCTGTAACCGATAGCAATAGATTGATTACTGTTGGACTGGGATTCATTACCGATAGCAAGACCATTAGTTAAGTTTGAATACATTTTAGTACCGCCCTCAATAGTTCCAGTCGGTCTATCTGCTGCAGTTACATCTGCAACTACACCAACTTGCATTGCCAAGGCAGCTAAGATACTTGCTACTACAATTTTCTTTTTCCCTGTTTTATTTTTTGCCATTTCAGATACTACAACATAGCACTGTTTGGACTTAGACCAAATTACTTTAAATATTTTATTCATATGTTTTCCTCTTCTAAATTACTAACCCTCAACTATATGAATCATATGTTCCACACTTCTCTCAGTCTGGAAATAATGAAAGCTACGCAGACTTTCATTTATAAAACCTATCTTTAATTTTACCATAATTCATCTAATCTTCTCAATTTAAAAGTGTATTTTTTGGATATTTACTATTATCTCAATTATGCATAGAGCATGCTTAAACACGCAGTATCATCATAATTCATTTATAATTCACCTTAATTAGTTGCATGTATTTAGTATTTTTATACGTTTTATTGAGAACGACAAAATTAAAGAGTGTATTATAAAAGTAGTCCATTTTTTCTAAAATATGCACCATTTATGCAGTATATTCTGTTTAATTGATTATTTTATTAATCATTAAACTATAATTTTCAGACTATTTTATTTTTCAGATATAGCTTTAATAAACTATTTTTGTTTTCATACTAAAAAGAGCCTCCTCTTTCGAGGAAGGCTCTTTCTAGTTTTACATATCCATTCACGGGATATACATAGTTCTAACTATATGTACAATATGATTATGCTTTATTTGCCAATAATTGGTTAACTGCTGCTTTCAACGCATCAATTTCAGATTGTTGTTGTTCAAGCTTGGATTTATACTCTTCATTTTGGGAACGCAAGTGACTTACTTCATCTTGCATTACGTAGATAGAGCTGATAGGACCAGCTTTATAACGTTCTGGAATCGCATCTTTTCTATCACGGCTACCACCAAATTTATGAGTTACACCAGCATTAATCATGTTATGGCTAGAACCAAGTGTAACACCAACATTGAACATAGTATCTTCAGTTTTGTAATGAGCAAGACCGATTGCACCAGCTGTTTCACCACGGTAGTTACCAATACCAGCCATGATTTGTGTTGGTTCCAATGGATCGTATTGGATTGGTTTCAACGCTGCCATAGCTGCCGCATGAGCACCAACACGTTGTGTTTCAACGCCTACGCGATTAATAGCTTCTTGTAAGCCTGCTTGTGCGCCTTTCAATTGACTAACGTTTACTGCATCTGTGTCAGCTGTACCAGGTGCTACACCATGAATTTGGTTGCCACCATTGTTCAAGCCGTCTACAGTAAGGGATACAGGGCTAGCTGCAGCGTTTGCAGGGTTAATAGTCATGCCTGCACCATTAACTGTTGTAGCGTTACCAGCTGCATCTTTTACAGTTGTACCAGCAGGAGTGATCTTAGTGGATGGACCATTTTCATCACCTACAGTTACACTGTTAAGACCTTTCACGTCTTTAGCTAGGCTATATGTGAAAGTAGTACCGTCTTGTTTAACTTCAAGGTTATCACCAGCTTGGAATTTAACAGTATCTCCACCTTGTACTTTTTCAACAGTACCGCCAGCTGCAGTTACATTCCATGCAGATAAATCTTTAACTTGTTGTTTACCAGCATCTGTTAAGTTGCTCAAGTCTTGGTTTGCTGCATTATCGATTTTAGCTTTTGTTGCATCATCGATTTTAACAGTTACATCTTCACCATCAGCTACAGTTGTTAAGCCGTTTTCGCCTTTGATGTTAAATTTCACATCGCCTGTGCTCAAGGATTTTTTATCAGTAGAACCAGTGTTACCACCTAAGGAAATCTTACGACCGATTGCTTCTGTGTTTTTATCAATCTGAGCTTTGTTTTTCGCAATATTATCAGCATTTTTACCAATGTTAGTTTTATTTTCCGCTACTTGATCATCAACTGCTTTCAATTGATCTTCAGTTGCCGCACGACCAGATACAGGTTGTGTTTTACCTGGAACCCAAGTTTTATTAGTCAAGCCTGTTACTTCTGGAGTTTCTACACCATCAGTTGCTTTTACTTTTGGAGCTGTAATTGTGTCATTAGCAGTTACAGTATCGAATGTTACATCTTTCTTAGTTGCAATTGTGAAGTCTTTACCATTTTGAGTAATGGAGATGTTATCACCATCGATGAACTTAACTGTGTTACCACCTTCAACTTTTTCAGCAGTACCATTGTTAGCCACTACATTCCATGCGGATAAATCTTTAACTTGTTGTTTACCAGCATCTGTTAAGTTGCTCAAATCAGTATTTGCTGCGTTGTTGATTTTGTTTGCAGTATCATCATCTAACTTAACAGTTACATCATCACCATTAGCTTCAGTAACGATACCGTTTTGCCCTTTAATATTGAATTTCACATCGCCTGTGCTCAAAGATTTTTCATCAGTAGAACCAGTGTTACCACCTAAGGAAATCTTACGAGCAATAGCTGTTGTATTTTTATCAATTTGTTCTTTATTTGCTGCAATATTATCTTTGTTAGCTTTAATAGCATCAGCATTCTTAGTGATGTTAGCTTTATTTGCTGTTACTTGATCATCAACGGCTTTCAATTGATCTTCAGTGGCTGCACGACCAGATACAGGTGTTGTTTGACCTGGTACCCAAGTAGTATTTGTTAAACCACTCACTTCTGGAGCTGTAATTTTTTGGTTTGCTGTAACGTTATCGAAGGTTACATCTTTCTTTGTGGCAACAGTGAACTCTTTACCATTTTGTGTAATGGTAACATTATCACCATCGATGAATTTAACTGTATCGCCACCTTGAACCTTTTCCGCAGTACCGTTGTTAGCTACTACATTCCAAGCTGCTAAATCTTTAACTTGTTGTTCACCAGCTGGAGTCAAGTTGCTCAAGTCTTTATTTGCTGCGTTGTTGATTTTATCTTTTGTAGCATCGTCCAATTTAACAGTTACATCTACGCCATTAGCTGCAGTAGTAATGCCATTTTCACCTTTAATATTGAACTTCACATCACCTGTGCTCAAAGATTTTTCATCTGTATCACCATCATCACTGCCTAAGGAGATTTTACGAGCAATAGCTGTTGTATTTTGGTCGATTTTATCTTTGTTTGCAGCAATTTCTCTTGCATTGTTTGCAATATCGCCAGCATTTTTATTGATAGCAGTTTTGTTATCAGCAATATCACCAGCATTTTTAGCAATATTTGTTTTGTTTGTTGCAATATCACCAGCATTTTGAGTGATATTGTCTTTATTAGCTTTAACTTGATCATCTACAGCTTTCAATTGGTCTTCAGTTGCTGCACGACCAGATGTAATGTTATTTGGATCCCAAGTTTTATTAGTTAAACCAGTTACTTGAGGCGTTTCCACACCAGTTGTAGCTTTAACTTTTGGAGCTGTAATAGTGTCGTTAGCCGTTACCGTATTGAATGTTACATCTGGCTTAGTAGCAAATGTGAAGTCTTTACCAGATTGTGTAATAACAATGTTATCACCATTGATGTACTTAACAGTGTCGCCACCTTTAACATCTTCAGCAGTACCATTGTTAGCAACAACCTTCCAAGCCGCTAAATCTTTAACCTTTTTCTCACCGTCTGGAGTCAAGTTGCTCAAATCTTGGTCAGCAGCGTTATCGATTTTTGCTTTTGTAGTATCATCAAGTTTAACTGTTACATCGTCACCAGAAGCAACAGTAGTAAGACCATTATCGCCTTTCACATTAAATTTCACATCAGCTGTGCTTAAAGATTTTTCACTCGTTGTACCAGTGTTACCACCTAAGGAGATTTTACGAGCGATTGCTGTTGTATTTTTATCGATTGCTGTTTTATTATCAGCAATATTTTGTTTATTAGTAGCTACTTGATTATCAACTTGTTTCAATTGATCTTCTGTAGCCGCACGACCAGCAACTGGTTGTGTTTGACCTGGAGTCCAATCTCTATTAGTCAAGCCTGTTACTTGAGGTGTTACCACGCCTGTTGTAGCGGTTACAGTTGGAGCTGTGATACCTTGAGTAGCTGTAATATTATCAAATGTTACATCTTTCTTTGTAGCAATTGTAAAGTTTTTACCAGCTTGTGTAATTTCGATGTTATCACCATCGATGAACTTAACAGTGTCGCCACCTTTAACATCTTCAGCAGTACCACTGTTAGCAACCACTTTCCAAGCAGCTAGATCTTTAACCTTTTGCTCACCTGCTGGATTCAAATTGCTCAAATCTTTGTCAGCAGCGTTATCGATTTTATTTTTAGTATCTGTATCAAGTTTAACAGTTACATCATCGCCAGAAGCAACCGTAGTTAAACCATCAGCACCTTTAACATTGAATTTTACATCGCCTGCGCTCAAAGATTTCTCTGCAGTAGAACCACTATTACCACCTAAGGAAATTTTACGAGCAATTGCAGTTTTGTTAGCTTCTGCTTTATCGTCTGTTTTCTTCAATTGAGATACATTGACAGCATCTTTATCATCTACACCATCAGCTACGTTAGTAACTTTCATATCACCGGCATTGATGCCTTTGTCGCCATCAATTTTTACAGTTGGATTGCCCGCAGCATTGTTAAAAGATGCACTGTTCAAGCCAGTAAGCTCTTTCTTCAAGGACACAGTGATATTTTTATCATTTCTAGCAACTGTAATATTATCATCGCCAGAGAAATCTACTTTATTACCTTTTTCAACGGTTGCTGTTGTCGCTTCACCATTAGCAGATAAGTTCCAACTGGAAGAACTATTAGCAACTGCTTGATTAATTGCATCAGCTACGTTTTGTGCATCTGCCATGCCTGCAGTTGCAGAAGCAACACCATTAGTTACAGTAATATCTTGTTTTTTACCAGCAATAGTAATTTTCTTACCATTAGCTGTAGTTGTAATATATGTATCGTCACCATTTACAGCTAATTTACTGTTAGCAAGGTTTACGTCACCAGAACCAGTGTCACCTGTGAAAGCAAGGTTTACACTCTTCAATTGTGCTACGTTGACTGCATCTGTATCAGCCGTACCAGCAGCTACATAGTTAATTTGACGAGTTTGACCTGTTGTACCAACAGCAACGCCACCCAATGTAGATGTTAACGTTGCACCAGTTAAGTTAGCATATGTATCAGTACGACCAGTATTAGCATTATAACCTGCTACACCAGCTGCAGTACTAGCAACAGACTTAGAACCTATTGCAACACCATCAGCAGTTGTAGCACTAGCACCATCACCAATAGCAATCGATTTAGCTGCACTTGCGTTAGATCTAGTACCGATAGCAATACCATCATTCTCTGATACTGAGCTTTTTCTACCAATAGCAATACTGTTATCTGCAGTGGAAGAGCTTTCTCCGCCAATAGCAATACTATAATCTTTAGTTGCATTGGCTAACATACCGATACCAACACCTGCAGTTCCAGCGGCCTTTGCCCTAGATCCCAATGCAGTAGAGGATGCACCAGATGCAGCAGTACCATGACCAATTGCAGTAGATTCAATATTGGAAGCTATCGCATCAGCCCCCAAAGCACTGGCATTGCCATCTGTTGCCTTAGCACCATGACCAACTGCCACAGTATCATCCTCGGACGCAATGGAGTTAGCACCTACCGCTGTAGCATTTGCCGATGTAGCTTGTGCTGATAACCCCAATGCAACTGTAGATCGACCTGTTGTATTAGCACCATCACCAATAGCTAGAGAGCTTGTTGCAGCCTTATCTGTAGATGCATTTGGACCAATAGCAATGGAGTTATTTGCTTTTGCACCAGTATTGTCTTTATTAGGAGTATCATTAGAATTAATCGATACATATTTATGTGAAAGTTCGTTTGCAATAGCAGCTAACTGAGAACCGTTGATTGCGTCGGTAGAGGTAGCACTTACCTCACCAGGAGCTACGTTTTTCAACTGACGTTCATAACCTTTTGAACCGAAGGATACAACGTCACCGGGTAAAGTATCTTTGCCACCTTCCCAAGAAGCAACTACACCACTTGGCAATGTATAGCTAGTTTGTTTTGTACCAGCTAAATCAGTAGTAGAGCCACCGCCTAATGCAATAGAATTATCTCGGTTTGCTTTCGCACCAGTACCGATAGCAACAGCATTTGTTACATCCGTAGTACCTGAAAGTCGAGTCTTGGCATCAGCCGCTGTACCAATTGCAATACTAGCATTACCAGAGTGAGCTTTCATACCAAGTGTAACACTTGCATGACCAGCATCTGCAGTAGTCCATCTAGGGTTCCCTAAATTTACACCTGTTAATTGTTGCACTGCTGTTTGTAAGTTTGCAGAAACAATATTACCAGTTCTAATATCTGTGTAATCAACCGTTCTACTATTTGCATTATCTGTATCATCGCCACCAATAACAATAGATGCGTCACCTTTAGCATATGTATTACCACCGATAGCAATACTTTGGTCGCCCTCTACAATAGCACCGTCATTATCAGCAGCACCACCACCAATGGCAATCCCTTGTTTACTATTTTTTACTTTTGCATTTGTACCAATCGCAATCGTAGTATTACCCTTAGCAGATGCTTTCAAACCAACAGCAACACTGGCCGTACTTAATGCGGCACCACTACTAGTAGAATATGCTCCGTTACCAATAGCAATACTATCGTTACTGTCAGCATTTGCATCGGTACCGATTACAACAACATTGAATTTATTAGACGTTGCACCTGTACCTATACCAACTGCATTTAAACCTGTAACACTGGCACCTTTACCTATACCAACCGCATTTGCACCTGTAACACTAGCACTGTTGCCTATACCAACTGCATCGGCACCTGTAACATTAGCACTTTTACCTAAACCAACTGCATTTGTACCTGTAACAGTAGCACCGTTACCAAAAGCGACAGATGCACCACCAGTAGTAGGAGGAACTTCGTTTACCGCAAATGCCACATTACCATTAGTCATAGCCAATGCCGCAAAGATACCAGCTACTACGATTTTCTTTTTACCACTATTATTCTTAGCGAATTCAGATACTACTACGTAGCAATTTTTGGATTTGTTCCAAACTACTTTAAAAATCTTGTTCATTCATTTCTCCTTTAAACTACTATAAAGCTCTCAAACTTCTATATAACAAATAATCTTAATTTTAAGTTTTTCGATATAGTGAGTATACCAAATTTTTCGATATGCTTGCAACCCCTTTTCACTAATATTTCATTTTTGGAATAGCTATTGCAAATACAGCAATAATGGGAGTTCTTTAAACCCCTTATAAAATAAAACCTAATAATTGGGGTGATTTTATACCATAATTTAGAAGAGAAGATGAAATTAAACTCACATTTTAACTTTTCCCATATAAATATAATTGATAAATTACAAAAATAATTGTCAAAACGCCTTATATAGCTACACTCTAATAACCCCACCTGTTTTACAGTACTATATTTCATTAAATTTTTATAAATTAGCATTTCAGTTAAATGGAGATAAATAGGCAGCCCAAAACAAAAATAACGTCTAAAGAATAATCTCTTTAGACGTTATTTTTTTATATGGCATTATTTAATTTAAATATATAAGCACTTTGTTCATGTGCTAGTTTGATACGTTTCTGTAATCGTTCTATATACGCTCGGTATATATCTTGCGCTTCGTCAATAGACACGATATTAAAGTTAATCCCATCCCCTACCGGCAATTGGCTAAGCCGTGGTAGGTCTGCGGTAATGATAGTGCCTATTTTTGTATAGCCCCCTGTTGTTTGGCGATCTGCCATGAGGACAATGGGATGACCATTAGAAGGCACTTGGATAGAACCAAATACGGCACCATCAGAAATAATATCTGCACTGTCTACGTGTTCAATTTCAGGACCATCTAAGCGAAAACCCATACGGTCACATTCTACAGTCAGTGTATAGATGTTATCACTAAAGGTCTTGATTCCCTTCTCGGTGAAATGTTTTGCCTGATCACCTAATACAACGCGTAACGGTTCATGACATTCACGGCCCCCACGGTTATATAAGGCGGTATTGAATAGAGTATGCCCTTCACCACGGTAATCGCAGACATGCACTTCATCTCTGGTAAACGCTTTGATGCCAAGTTCATCACCTTTTTGTAACGGACGACCTTCTAGTCCCCCAATTTTCGCCTTTGTATGGGTCGATACACTGCCGTTGATTCTTGGCACGTCGATACCTCCAGAGAAAGAAATGTACATGCGCACGCCACATTGGCTAAAACCGCCGGAAATGACATCGCCGTCGTGACATACAAATGGAATATATCTCGGTACTCGCACACTATTGATGGTTGGTTCCATGTCGGCTCCTGTGAAAGCAACGATACATGTGCCTTTCACGGTGAGTGTAGGCGGCAACAATGTGCACTCTAAGGCACCTGCCGTTTCTACATTACCTACCAGCGCTTGCCCCAACAGATAGCTTTCACTATCCATAGGACCTGCTACAGGCATACCATATTGTTGGAACCCAACGCGACCTTTATCTTGAATGGTGGTGTACATGCCAGGTGCATTTACGTAGATAGATAATTTATTAAACTCATTAATAGCCACGCAACTCACCTACCTCTACTTCATACATGGATGGCGCATAGTCCGCCCCCAATGCTTTAATACGATTATATTCCGCTTCATCTATCGGCACATAGCGCACATAGTCGCCAACACTCAATAGCGCCGCTTGTTCCTTAGACATATCATACATGGTTACCGGTGTACGGCCAATGATTTGCCATCCTCCTGGAGAGTCAGATGGATACGTGCCAGTTTGTTCCCCTGCAATGCCTACAGAGCCTGCAGGTATCAATGTTCTTGGTGAGGACAAACGAGGCGTTGCAATGCGTGGATCCATGCCGCCCAAATAAGTAAAACCAGGAATGAAGCCAAGCATATATACCAAGTAATCAGTACCACTATGAATGGCTAGAACCTCATCTTCAGTTAGATTATTATGAGAGGCTACAAAACCAAGGTCTGGACCAAACTCACCACCGTACACGGTAGGAATTTCCACGACGGTAACAAGTTCATTAGCATTATCTGTTACAGTCTGCTCCAATGTAGGCTCAATGATGTTACACAATTCTGCATAGGAGTATATCATAGCATCATATTGCAAAAGCAATGCACAATAGGTAGGAACTAATTCAATGATTCCCTCTAGATTCAGCTCTTGAATTCGCTCTATCGTTTGACGAATATGTCGATTAATCTTTGGATCGATGACTTGACCAAAATCAATAGAGATAGCGCAATCCCCTACAGGTGAAATTATAGGTTTCATAGGTATCTCCTTCCTAAAACCAGAAAGAACCATTACCTTCAAACGAAAATAATGGTACTTTCATAATTATCAAATTAACCAAGTAATTTAGCAATGCCTTGTAAGGATGTAACGCCGATGTAAGCTGTTACAAGTACTACAATCCATCCTGTATAGTATAACAGTTTATTATGTTTGTAGTCCCCTACGATTTCAGATTTATGAGTAGCAAATAGCATTACTGCCAATGTAATCGGCAAGATTAAGCCGTTTACGGAGCCAGCCAAAATCAACAAGGATGCTGGTTTACCAATGAAGATCAAAATACATGTAGAAACGAAGATAAATGTCATAATAGTCAATTTCTCATTGCGTTCTACCACTTTGAACAATGTTTTTAAGAAGGACACGGATGTGTACGCTGCACCTACTACAGATGTTAAGGCTGCACAGAAGAACACGATACCGAATAATTTATGACCGATTTCACCAGCACCAAGAAGGAATGCAGAACCAGCTGGATCTTTAGGGTCTAGTGCATAGCCCATAGACACAACGCCCAGAACCGCTAAGAATAACAAGATACGAACCACTGCATCTACGGACATACCCATGAAGGCTGCACGACGTACATCTTTCAAATGTTCTTGACCAGTAATACCCGCATCAATGAGGCGGTGACCGCCAGAGAATGTAATGTAACCACCTACGGTACCACCGATAAGGGTAATAGTTGCAAGCCATGGATAATGCGTCGGTGCCACCGCATGAGTAGCCGCTTCAGCCACTGGCGGATTTGTAGAGAATGCTACATAGCCAATCAATACTAGCATAACAGTACCAAGAATTTTAGCTGTGTTGTCTAGTACACCCCCCATTTTTGGAGAGGCGAACAATAGAATACCAAGGATACCACTAATAGCCGCTGCAGTCGTTGTATCAATACCAAATACAATATTTAGGCCCATAGACGCGCCCCCAATGTTACCGATATTGAACGCAAGGCCCCCAAGAGAAATCAAGAATGCTACGAAATAGCCAAGTCCTGGCAATACTTTATTTGCAATATCTTGACCACGCATTTTAGATATACCAATGATGGTCCACACATTAAGCTGTGCAATAATTGAAAAAATAACAGACACAATGATGGCAAACGCAAAGTCTGCTTTTAAATCATTCGTAAACGCCGCCGTTTGTAACATAAAGCCCGGCCCAATAGAGGACGTGGCCATCAAGAAAGCTGCCCCCAAGAGGACAGATAGACTTGCTTTACCTGAAATTGGTTTCATAAAAACCTCCACACAATAATTTATTAACGATCTATTACGTATTTACTATTTACTACATATTTACTACATATTTACTACATATTTACTATTTATTACGTATTCACTATGTATTACGTATTCACTATGTATTACGTATTTGCTATGTATTGCTTATTTTCTAATGACCGTTTTACTATTTACGGTTTTGAAAATTAGCCACTGTAACACCCGCTTTTGTAAGGCCTTCACGAATGTAATTTGTGAAAGCTATCGCTTCAGGGTTATCGCCATGGACGCATACGGAGTCAGCTACAATATCAATAGTATTTCCTGTATTAGTAACAACCTTGCCGTCTGTAACCATCATGAGAACTCGTTCAAGAGCCTCTTGAGGGTCTTTTATGAAAGCGCCCGGCTCTGTACGAGGTACCAATGTACCTTCGTCAGTATAACCACGATCAGCAAATACCTCTTGAATAACAGGAATGCCTCGGCATTGTGCTTCTTTTGCAATATAGCTACCGCTCAATACCATAGCTGCAATATTAGGGTTTACCGCTTGTAATCCATCTAGTACAGCATCTGCTAATGCAGGAGTTACACATGCAGTATTATAAAAAGCACCGTGTAATTTCATATGTTGCAATGTAACGCCATAGCTATCACAGAAGGCTTGCAATGCACCAACTTGATATATCATATACGCTTTTGCCTCTGCAGGGTTCACTGCCATTGCACGACGACCAAAGCCCATTAAGTCAGGATACCCAGGATGAGCCCCTACGGCTACGCCCTTCTCCTTGCACATGCGAACTGTAGCATCCATAATGAGAGGATCCCCAGCATGCCATCCACAGGCAACATTAGCACTTGTGACGTGATTTAACACTTCACCATCCATGCCTAATGTGTAGTTGCCAAAACTTTCACCTAAATCACTATTTAGATCTACATAATGTGACATCAATAATCTCCTCCCTTTCTTCATCTCTTTTTTAAATTCTATAGAATATTGAATTTATAGATATGATTATACTAAATAAATCGATATATTAGCAATGATTTTTATCATATATACAAAATTTCTTTATTAATACACATATTAAAATGCATATTAAGACACAAAAAAGCACCCCACGTTATGTGGGGTGCTCTCAGTATCAATAGGTCTATCATTAGTTTGTATATGGAGAGAGTTGTAAGGGATTCATTAGTTAGTGTCGATAGCCTATCGATTATTTATTATCCTTGGATGCAGCATCATCAGCTTGTTTGCTGTCGTCTACAGCTTTATCATCTGCAGATTTATCATCAGATGTATTAGCAGCATCTTTGTCACTAATTACAATGTGACCATCCTTCATATCAGCAAGCAAGTGTTTTGCATCGATGTGATCCAAGTAGAAATCAGTTACATTATCGCGGATTTCAGATTCGATAACACGACGTAATGGACGAGCGCCCATAGTTTTATCGTAACCTTGTTCCATCAATAATTCTTTAGCTGCTTCAGTTACATCAAGAGTGATTTCTTTTTTAGCTAAAGTTTTATTTACTTGATCAAGCATTAAATCTACGATTTGTTTCAAATCTTCTTTTTTCAATTGATTGAATTCGATAACTGCATTGAAACGGTTTAAGAATTCTGGACGGAAGAATGGAGCGATACGATCCATTACATCTACTTTGTTTTCATCGTCATTATCTTGACCATAGCCAAAGCCTGCATTAGATGTAGCAATGATAACAGTATTTTTGAAGTTTACGGTGTTACCTTGACCATCTGTTAAGCGACCATCATCCAATACTTGAAGAAGCAATGTAATAACTTGAGGATCTGCTTTTTCAATTTCGTCGAACAATACGATGGAGTAAGGATTACGACGAACACGTTCAGTCAATGTGTTGGAGTTATCTTCGTAACCAACATAACCAGCTGTAGCACCAATCAATTTGGAAACTGCTGTGCGATCACTGTATTCGGACATATCCAAGCGGATGATAGCATCTTTGTTACCGAACATATCAAGTGCTAATTGTTTAGCCAATTCTGTTTTACCAACACCAGTAGGACCTACGAATAAGAAGCTACCGATTGGACGGTTACCTTCGTCAAAGCCTGCACGGTTACGACGGATTGCTTTAGATACAGCTTCTACTGCTTTATCTTGACCGATGACATGAGCTTGTAAACGAGATTTCATGTCTTTCAAGCGTTCAATATCGGATGCACCCATTTGAGATACAGGGATACCAGTCATTCTTTCAACCGCTTCCGCTACATCGTTAACTTGAGCCACTACCTTTTGGTTTTCAGTATGGTTGTCGATTTCTTCTTGTAATTTTTGAATACGCATCTTTTCATTAATAGCGGATTCGTAATCTTCTTTTTGAGCAAACTCTTCTTGTTTTGCTTTAGCCTCTGCAATATCTGCTTCTAATGTTTTAATATCAGTTACAGGATGTTGGGAAGCCAAGTGAGCTGCTGTTACATCGATCAAGTCGATAGCTTTATCTGGTAAGCTACGTTGAGGGATGTATTGTACGGAATAATCTACAGCTGCTTTCAACACTGCATCTGGCAATTCAATGTTATGATGCGCTTCGTACAATGGGCGAATGCCTTGTAAAATTTTGAAAGTATCTTCTGGAGATGGTGCATTTACCTTAACTTCATTGAAACGACGAGCAAGAGCTGCGTTTTTCATGATTGTGTTACGGTATTCATCTTGTGTTGTAGCACCAATAACAGTCATTTCACCACGGGACAAAGCAGGTTTCAAGATATCTGCTAAGCCTTTAGAGCCTTGACCATCACCTGTGGAACCAGCACCCAAGATTTGGTGGATTTCGTCGAAGAACAAGATAATGTTACCAGCAGCCTTAACCTCTTTAATAAGGTTTTGGATATTTTCTTCGAAGGAACCACGATATTGAGTACCAGCTTCCAAACCGGAAATATCAATGGAAATGATTTCTTTATTTTTAATAGCTGCAGGAACATCGCCATTAACAATTGCTTGTGCCAAGCCTTCTACTACAGCTGTTTTACCAACACCAGCATCACCTACGAGTACAGGATTGTTTTTAGTACGACGTGCAAGGATTTCTGCTGTTTCTTGGATTTCTTTATTACGGCCAATAACAGGATCGAGTTTACCATCACGAGCTTGTTGAGTTAAGTTTGTACCTAACTTAGCAAGGATACCATCTTGTTTCATTTTACCTTGTTGCGCAGCTTGAGCAGCTTGCATTTCTTCATTAGAAGGTAAACGACCAGTTTGACGATAGAAAGCAAACTCTTCTGGAGTCACTTCACGACCATTAATTTTATAACGACGGTTTTCTGTGGAATAACCACCCATGTTACCCATCAATTGATTAAACAAGTCGTTCATGCTACCGAAATCGCTACCAAAGTTATTAAAGTTGTTGTTCATATAAATTACCTCACTTTTTTACTACAAGTATATCTATTTGACTTTTTAAGTCTGTTTAATTTCTTGCTTTATTTCTAGGTTTCTTCAACCTTATGACATTATAATAATCTGATTAAGTCAAAAAGTCAATAGGTCAAAGATAAAATTTTGACTTTTTTTGACTTTTATTTTGACTAATCAGATTTATACAACAAAAATATAGATAAATACTGGGTTTATGAGAGATAATTAAATTTGAACTTTTAAAATATTTACTATAAATTAGATTGTTTATATTGATTTATTCCCTATATAATAGATATAAAAGTCAAATATATAGTAAATATAAAAGTCAAAAACACAGTAAAAGGAATTTAATTTATGATGTCAAAAGATCAGAAAATTACCGATTGCAAAACAAACCACAAACCCTCTATCATAACTAGTGATACTAATAAAGAGCTAAAAAAACAGATAAAAGACATCTCGCAACAAGTATTAAAGCGTAATTATGACCTATATAAAGCATTGGAGAATAAATGAGTACACCTAATATTCAACTCACTGTAGAAGATATCTACGAACTGCACAGAGAATTAGAAGATGCATTTGTCCTCTCTTCAGGAGTGCGAGATAAGAATCTTTTAGCGTCAGCTGTAAATACCCCATTTCAAACATTTATGGGGAGCGACTTATATCCATCTCTCTGTGACAAAGCAGCACAATTATGTTATGGTATCGCCAATAACCACCCTTTTACAGATGGCAATAAGCGAACTGCACTACACAGCATGTATGTGTATCTTATTATCAATGGTATTGATATTACCGCTTCACAACAAGAAGTTGAAAACCTAATTATCAATGTGGCCGCAGGAAATATGACAAATGTAGAACTAGCACAATGGTTGCGAAGGAATACTATAGAAATAAATATAAATTAGCGATCTACAAACTACGTACAGAGTTTTAAAAATTAGTACATGGCTAAAATATTTCTAAAGGGATGACATAATATAAATTACACCCCAAAAATTAGACATAATTTTGGGGTGTAATTTAATTTAAAATTCTTTTTGTTAAAGTTACCAAAGCAACTATCAAAAGCCATCATATATATTTATATTATTATAAATTAAGAATTATTTTACCTCAACAGCCACAGTAGGTACAATTTTAATTTCTAATTCATTATGGTTCTCTTCTAAAACTTCTTTAAATGAATATAAGATCTTATCATTTGTTAAAGAGCCAATTATTAATAATAATTGATAAGCAAATACAGTAAATGGGTACAATTCAATCTTTAGTGTTTGTTCTTTTTCCCCTATATTTTTCACTTGAAGCGTATGCTTATTAGACATACATAAATTAACCGTCTCATCCGCCAATATTTGAATTGACATAGTTAATCCTTGAGGTATCTTCAACAAACCATAATCCTCCAGCAACAATAAATCTTCATATTTAATATCATTATGCTTTAAAAAATCTTCATCCCTAGGAATAAAACAATTATTTTGTATTAATATGCTTTTATTCAATAATTCTTCCAGTAAACGTGCTTCTTTTGATGACATATTTTTTAATAGCTCTATAGTCTTATATGATATAGATTTAGGCGCATTAATTTCACTAGCTAATAGCTTAGCCCAAATCTCTTGCATCTCTTTATTACTAACAGTTCCGACTGCATCATAAAATTTAATAAACCAATCAAAATCAAATTTATGAATAGTATCATCTGTAGGTTTATCTTTGATATATTTATCAGCTATTACTGCAATCCCCTCAAAATTTGATGCTTTATAAAACTCGGTATATGTAATTAACTTATTATCTAGCAAAGTTTGTGCTATTTCACCAAGCTTAGCAATTTTTAGTTTTTCAAACTCAACAGCTTCTGTATTTTTCCTACAAAAAATAGTAGCAAAAATTCCTTTCGCTAATACCGTTACAATTGGGGTAGCAGGTGAGAGTGCCTGAACAATCGGAATCATACTATTTATATCCATATTGAATACTCCTATAAACCTATCAAAAACGGATAGCTCATTACGAGCTATCCGCTTATTTCTTTGGTGATCCAGGAGGGATTCGAACCCCCGACCCACGGCTTAGAAGGCCGTTGCTCTATCCAACTGAGCTACTGAACCATGTGGATTACCTATATATGTAATTATCTATTATAGTATAAATTATGTACTATGTATCGTCAACTGTGCTCTATTGCAGTTTACCCCAAAAAAGGCAAAAAAAAATGGAGCGGGTGAAGGGAATCGAACCCTCGCGACCAGCTTGGAAGGCTGGGGCTCTACCATTGAGCTACACCCGCAAATAAAAAAATGGTCGGAGCAGCAGGATTCGAACCTGCGACCCCCTGGTCCCAAGCCAGGTGCGCTACCAAACTGCGCTATGCCCCGTCATTAATTACTTGCTAATTATAGCAAACCTGGTAGTTGATGTCAACCACTACTCTTGCTGAGTTTTTACTCTGTTGAGTATCGCTCTGCAACGAAAATTATTATATCATTGATACAAATTAGTGACAAGTACTTTTTTACAACTTCATTAATTTTTTAAATTTTATTCATCTATATACAAAACATGCACCTCTTTCGAGGTGCATGTCATATTGTTCTATAGTTATTTTATGGTTATGCCAATGCTTTTACAGCAAATAGATTAACCTTCGTAGCTACCGTCTTCTACTACTTTAGGATTCTTAGCGATACCTTGTTTTACAGCAACTTCAGCAACTGCTTTTGCAACAGCTGGAGCTACACGAGGATCGAATACGGATGGCATTACGTTTTCTTCGTTCAATTCGCTATCTGGAATCAAGTTAGCCAATGCATCAGCAGCAGCTAATTTCATTTCGTCAGTGATTTTGGATGCGCGAACATCGATAGCACCGCGGAATACGCCAGGGAATACTGCTACGTTGTTGATTTGGTTAGGAGCATCGGAACGGCCAGTACCAGCGATGCGAATGCCAGCTGCTTTCATGTCAGCATATGTTGCTTCTGGGTTAGGGTTAGCCATTGCGAATACGATTGCATCGTCAGCCAAGTTTTCCAAGATGTCTTTAGTGAAAGCACCTGCTGCAGATACACCAAGAAGAATATCAGCACCTTTAGCATTTTCAGCCAAGTTGCCATGTTTTTCTTCAAGTTTAAGCAAGTCGATCAATTCAGCTTGCAAGGAGTCAAGACGTTTGTAATCTTTGTGCAATACGCCAGAAGATACTAACAATGTAATATCACGAGCGCCTGCAAGGTATAACAAACGAGCAATGTTTGCACCAGCAGCACCAGCACCGTTTACAATGATTTTAGCAGTAGCTAAATCTTTTTTAACTAAACGAAGAGCGCCTTTTACACCAGCCAAACATGCGATTGCAGTACCGTGTTGGTCATCATGGAATACAGGGATTTCCAATTCTTCTTTCAAACGGTTTTCGATTTCATAGCATTTAGGAGAAGAAATATCTTCCAAGTTAATGCCAGCAAAGTTTTTTTGCAATAATTTTACAGTGTTGATCAATGTATCAGCATCTTTTGTATCTACAACCAATGGAATGCAGTCTACATCGCCGAATTTTTTGAATAATAAAGATTTACCTTCCATTACAGGCAATGCTGCTGCAGCACCGATATCGCCAAGACCAAGTACACGAGTACCGTCGGATACAACGGCAACCATGTTGGAACGGCAAGTTAATTCAAAGGATTCTGCTTCATTATCTTTAATACGCAAGCATGGTTCTGCTACACCTGGTGTGTAAGCTACAGATAAATCATGAGCGTCTTTTAATTCATATTTTGTTCCTACAGTAAGGAAACCTTTTAATTCACGTTTCTTTTGTACAGCTAATTCACGTACGTCCATAATAATTCTCCTTTGTGGATAAACTCGGACTCTTTTGAGTCGGTAATTAATACCTTTAACTAATTGTATTATACAAAATGATATATAACAATTCAAGTTTTTTCGATATAGTTTTCCGAATATTTTAGAATTAAATTCAATTAATCTAATTTAGTAATAAAAATGATAATTAAATAAAAGTAGATAAGCCATATACGACTTATCTACTTTGGTACTATATACGTATTATCCGATAGGACACATAGCATACAGAATATATATTTTAGTTATGCTTTTACAGATGGCAAATTACGACCATAGAAAATTTCCATCATTTCTTGTTTTAACTGATGTTTAATTTGTTTGATTTCTCGTTCACTCAATTCAGATTCAGTAATACCAAAGAGATAGTTATCTAAATCAAATTCTTTTAACATCATTTTTGTGTGGAAAATATTTTCTTGATATACGTTTACATCAATCATGTTGTACATATTGCGAGTTTTTGCGTTGATGTAGTTTTGGATAGAGTTGATACGATGATCGATATAGATTTTCTTACCAGATACATCACGTGTAAAGCCACGTACATGGTAGTCCATTGTAAGGATATCGGAATCAAAGCTTTGAATCAAATAGTTAAGTGCTTTAAGGGGAGAAATCTGACCACATGTAGATACTTCAATATCGGCACGGAACGTACTAACCCCTTTGTGCGGATGGCTTTCAGGATAAGTATGTACAGTAAGATGAGATTTATCAAGATGCATGACTACATCTTCCTTTTCAATTTCCTCTTCAGAAATCAAAATCGTAACAGACGCACCCTGAGGGTCGTAGTCTTGTTTCGCTACGTTAAGGATGTTAGCACCGATAATGCGGCTTACTTCTGTTAAAATAGCTGTTAAACGATCTGCATTGTATACTTCATCAATGTACTGAATGTATTGCTTTTTCTCTTCTTCCGTACGAGTATAACAAATATCATAAATATTAAAACTCAATGTCTTTGTGAGATTATTAAAACCATATAATTTCATTTTAGGCTTTGCTTTAACTGGTGTATCCATGATATGTCATAACCCTTTCCATGCATAGACTTACTATTTTTTGAAAGCTTAACCCGTCGAGGCTCAAAGCTTTTACCATATAACTAAACAATATCTTGTTTATACACAAATTCTACACTAAACTGTCCATTATCGTAGGTAACGATAGCAAATGTACCGCCTGAGCGGTCACGAGCCAACGATATACTGCCGGGATTCACAAATACCGCATCACGAACACGAACCTCACCATGATGATGACTATGACCGGACACGATGAGTCGCGCCCCCATATCAGTGCCTAACTCAATCAGTTTTTGTATTCGATTATAATATGATACCTCATGACCATGAGTCATGTAAATATAGGTATCCTCTAGAGGAATCAACTGTTCCCGCGGTTCTAGAGGCTGTACACGGTCATTATTACCGCGCACTGCATACACAGGAATATCAGTATGTTCCTGCATATAGCGTGCATCATCACCATAATCACCAGCATGAAGCCACATATCAATTTCTTGGTCTGCTGTAGCCTCCAAGACAAGATCTATATCATCTAGATACCCATGAGTATCACTTAAAATACCAATTCGTTTCATTTTATAAGTTCTCTAATACTATTATATTACATATTTATATGAACTATACCATATAGTTCGAAAATATTAAAGCTTGTTAATTAATTTGCGTAAAGCACGGCCACGATGGCTGATGGTTTCCTTTTCTTCAATGCTAAGTTCTGCCATTGTCTTTTCAAATTCAGGTACATAGAAGTATGGATCATAGCCAAAACCATTGTCCCCTTTTGGCTCATCTTGAACAAGTCCATCACAATAGCCTTCAGCCGTCACTTCACGGCCATCAGGATATACGAGAGCTAAGGCACATACATAATGACCTGTGTGGTCACTTTTACCTTGCAGTTCGCGAATTAATTTTTCATTATTAGCTTGATCATCACCATGATGACCTGCATAACGCGCAGAATATACA
Source organism: Veillonella nakazawae (assembly GCF_013393365.1). Lineage (NCBI taxonomy): Bacteria > Bacillati > Bacillota > Negativicutes > Veillonellales > Veillonellaceae > Veillonella > Veillonella nakazawae. Next base: position 484,301 of record NZ_AP022321.1, on the reverse strand, counting down.
CCTGGTGCCCCATTAAGAGCATCTACGGTGATGCCAGAATCATCGGCAAGACATGGACGATTTGTTGCCTTTGCATAATAGTGAGCTTTTAAAAGAGCATTTTCCATAAAGGTTGTACCCGTTTCCTCAGGTTCCTCAATGGTAACAACCTCTTTTACCGGTATACAATCGATAGATAAATGAGAGAAAGCCTCAGAAAATTCACGAATTTTCCCTTTATTGCCTGTAGCTAATACGATTTGTTCCACCTTACACCTCCGGAGCTGTAGGATATACCTTACCTACTTTATCTGCTGTTGTGCCAAGTACTTCACGTTGTTTTGCCATGAGCTCATCTGTAGCAGCCTCTGCTAAATCAAGTAATGCATTGAGCTCATCACGGTTAAAGGTACCATGTTCGCCAGTACCTTGTACCTCAACCATATCACCAGAGCCGGTGCGCACCACGTTCATGTCAACGATAGCTGCACTATCCTCTTCGTAGCAAAGATCCGTAATAGGCCCCTCTGGACCAATACCTACTGAAATAGCAGCACAAAAATCGGTAATCGGGAATTTGCCTGCGCCACCAAAGGTGAAGTCCACCGCATCAACGAGGGCCACAAAAGCACCTGTAATAGATGCTGTACGCGTGCCGCCATCGGCTTGGATTACATCGCAGTCGATTGTAATAGAACGTTCACCTAATGCTTCAAGATCTACAACAGCACGTAATGCACGACCGATAAGGCGTTGAATTTCTACAGTACGGCCCGTTTGTTTACCCTTTGCAGCTTCACGGCTTACGCGAGTTTTCGTAGAACGTGGCAACAAGGAGTATTCAGCGGTTACCCAACCTTGGCCAGAACCTTTGAGCCAGCGCGGCACAGAATCCTCCACAGTAGCTGTACAGATAACCTTAGTCTTACCGCACTCAATGAGTACAGAACCTTCTGCATACTCTGTAAAATTCCGTGTTATTTTAATAGGTCGTAATTGACCTGCTGTTCTATTATCGCTGCGCATAGGAACCTCACCATTCTAAATCTAAACATTAGAACGCCCCTTACACAAAGGGGCGTTATCTTTTCTTATTATATCACAATTTAACTATTTTTTATCACTACGAATCAGATTATAGTTACCAATTCTAACACAGTATGGTTCATTACCAGGAGTCACAACTTTGAGAATCTACCACTATACCTCGTATTGTCCATCGCCAAGTGGATCTACCACAACATAACGGCTTGCACCGCCTTCTACTTTAGCCCGTTTGGCCTCTGTAATGGCATCTTGACGAGTTCCCTCATCAGCTTGCCAAGGAATGAACATGGCATAAACACTTTGTGGCCCATAGGGTCCATATTGGCCTCGTGAAAGTACACTATGCCAGCCCACCTTATCTTCATACATACGCACTTTTTCAAGACGCTCCTCTTGTACACCTGTTTCATCGTAGTACACATTGTAGCGGTTCGACCATATATCGCCTACACCAGTGCGTTCCTCTTCGGCCATCTTATGACGGTTAGCCCATTGTACCTTCCACTTAGCGATAAGGTCATCAATATAAGCGGTTACATTTTGGCTTTGCTTATATTTAACAGGGTCAAAGGCAGGTTCGACGACCTTGCTGTAATCAAGGCCTGCCATGGATAAAATAATACCAGTATTTACATATGGCAATGCTTCTTGTACGGAGTAACCACCTTCTAAGACAGCTATATCTGCTTGCAATAAATCTACAAGCTCAGCATAGCCCTTTGCGGTTACCTGCATATTAGCCAATAGATCGCTAAAGTGATTATCTTGCCCTGCAGAATTAATAACTATGTCTGGATTGAATTCTTCTAGGATTGGCAATACTAACTCACGCATAACCTTCATCAAGCCTTCGTCACCAGTCCCAGGTGGCAATGGGATATCTATATTTCCACCGATGGCTTGTGGACCACCAAATTCATCCATAAAGCCTGTGCCAGGATATAAGGTCCGTCCATCTTGGTGGAAACTAATGTATAGCGTATCTGGATCATGATAGAACACATCTTGAGAGCCATCACCATGATGTACATCTGTATCCACCACAGCAACCCGTTTAATACCATAGGTTTGACGCATATGTTGAATCATGACAGCTTCAATGTTAATGGTACAGAAACCACGAATACCATGAACCATGGCCATCGCATGATGCCCTGGCGGTCTTACTAAGGCAAAAGCGCGATCTACTTCACCGCGCATAACCGCATCAGCAGCGGCAATAGCACCACCTGCAGACACACGATGTGCTTCCGTTACCCAGGACTCTAAGTCAGGAGCGCCCACATGAACGCGCTCTATGGTATCCCAATCGGCCACGATAGGATTATATTCCACAATATTAGGTATATCTAATAAGCCTTCCTCAACGATTTGATCACGCGTATACAGCAACCGCTCTTGTCGTTCTGGATGAGTTTCAGAAATCTTCCAGTCAAAGGCAGGGAAAAACACTAGACCTAAACTATGCTTTGATGCATTTGTATCAGTATGTAACGTATCATCTACATTTGTATTAATACCTTTATTCATACCCGCATGTCCAAGTCCATGACGTTCACGATAGGATAAGCCTTTATTCCACATACTGTTTCACCCCCGCTGCTAGTTGTACTTTTACCATTATTAATCGTTCCATTGATTGCCAGCCCTCTACTACAGGGAAATCTTCTATACTAATGACCTCTATGTCTTGGTTTTTACCAAGGCCTAAACGCAATGCTTCTTCACTGAGAGCTTCTTTAGCTCGTTCCACCACTTGTTCTACTCGCTTCAACGTACAGGTTTGTTGTTTAATCCCTAGTTCAGGAATAACGAGTAAGCGTCGTTTTGTATCGACATGAACAGTGAGTTCAATAGTCGATAATGCTAGGGCTGCTCCGATAGCATTCGCCACCGCCGCATTTTCTGGTATGGTAATCGGTAAATCCATATATTTACCTATACTAGGTCCAAGGCTTGGCGCCGTTCCACCTACTACCACGATTTGAGCAGGCACAAAGACATCGGGGTTCACAATATCCGCTACTACATAGATAGGTCGTTTGTTTTCTGCCCTTACCACCTCATCGATGCCATGCTGAATTGTTTGCAACGCCTTATTTACGATTGATTGAGCAACGTCTGAAACAGTTACATCCTCTGCAAATTGTTGTTGAGTCTCAGTTGTATCTCCGTTTGTACTAGCATTTAGTCTATTAGCCAATACCTCCATAGCTCGTTCAGCTAATCCAACCTTACCATAACTCGCATAACCTAGTACAATGAGAGCATCCCCTAATGTAGGTTCTACACCTCCTAAAGCTACCGATGGGCCCACCCGTTCAGGTCCGACAGTAATTTCACCATCTACAATGCGAACGACAGATTCACCGCCAATACCAACAGAGGTAACGGCAAAGGAGCGTACCGCACTTGGGTATTCACGAATAGATACACCACTTTTAGTCATCAACGGTCTGCCTTGTTTCCACAAAGAAATATCTGTAGTGGTACCGCCAATATCTAAAGCAACTGTATGTTCATTCCCAATAGCTCCAAGAGCAGATAAGCCCAGTACGGTTGCCGCAGGTCCTGTAAAAGCGGTCTCTACTGGTCTACTCACCATATGTTCCATAGGTAAAGAACCTCCATCGGCCTTTAATATATGAAGTGGAGCCTTAATGTTTCGCACGCTCAACGCATCTTCTACATTCTTCTTAAATACTGTAAATACCGGTGTTACAGCGCTATTAAAATATGCACTAATAGTACGACGTGGAAAATTCAAAGAGCCGCTTAATAAGCTGCCATTAGAGATAGTATTATATCTATCTTTCAAGGCTTCTGTTATAGATAATTCTTCTTGAGGATTCCGTACCCCAAATTTAGCAGATACAGCAGCCAAATCTGTGCCACTGCGAGATTGTACCATTTCTGCTATATGTCGAACTGCATTTGTAGGTGTACGTTCCACCACAATACCTCTATGATCAGTATAGCCTTGAAGATAGATAGGATTTACAGGGAATATATCGTCCACATTTCGGCCAGGTCCCGTTACTACAAACAGGTCTACCACTTGCTCTTTCTCTTCCACGATGGTGTTTGTTACTACAGTAGTAGACAGCGTAACTTGATCAATATTTGTAGTATCACAATGTTGGAGAATTGCATCAATGGCCTCGCCTATGCCTTGCATTAAATTATCTTTGGTAGTCCGTCTTTTAGCAGATGCTACTACACGATGGCCATCGATGATGACCGCATCTGTAAAAGTACCACCTACGTCTAAACCTAGTAACATATGACCTCCTAATTAGTATAAAAAAAGCTGTACCCATCTCTATGTGATGAGTACAGCCTTCTGTTATTTACCAGATACAGATGCGTAATTTTTAATGATAACAATCGGAGTCATTTGACTATCATTACCAAATGGATTGTCAATTAACAATTGTGCAATTTTATTACCGTCAATACCACGGCTTGTACCTAACACAGCGGAACGTTTCAAGTCATTAACGTCAGCTACAACAGCGCCATAACAGCCTGTGCGTGATACGATTTTCTCAGCTACTTTATCTGGATCCTTTGGACCAAATACGATGTGCTTGTCGAATGGAGGCATTGTACCAGTTACATCATCTGTTAAAGATGCTGCACGAGCAATTGCATAGAATACACCTGGCTTGCGGAAAATCTTAGCAATAGCACCTAAAATGAAGGCACCCAATACTTTCCATTTACCATCTAGATTCATAGCGGATTGCATGCCATAAATGGATGCCATAGATCCATCTGGATGGATAAAGCGATTAATTAAACGAGCTTGCCAGCAAACATTTAGTTCTTCAGGACGTGTAAAACGACCTTGTGTAATAGCTACTACAGATTCAGCTACACATACGATATCTTCAGGTCCAATATTATGACCGCCAAATTCAACGATAGCATCCACGATGTCATCATTATCTGTAAGAATACGTGTTGGCACACATACTAACTCTAATTCTGCCATTGTTATGCCTCCTTATTGAACCAATGCTGCTTGAACTTCTTCAGCAGTCAAACGAATACGTTGTTTATCGATATGATAATCTGTACGGCCTACGATTTGGTAGTAAATATCGATGTCCATATAAGGGAAGCCCTTAATATCTTCACGAATATTGCCATTTTTACCTGTTAAGGTAACGAATACACGAATAGTACCACCTTTGCGAGGTTTGATAATAACAGCTTCAAAATAGCCATCATGACGAGGACGATTAATGTCCATAGCCCATGCATGTACTTTCACAGCATCAAAATGTTCCTCTGGCAACAATGGACGTGGGAATAAGTCCATAATTGTACCAAGTTGACGTCCTTTGTTCACAAATGGAATATCACAGAACAAGGTAATAGATTCAAAATTACGGTCAGATACTTGGAAGTTTGTTGCACGTTTTGGCAATAAAATAACCTTTTCATTACCTTGTTTCAATACGAACAAACGGAATAATAAATACAAAGCTGCAATAGCTACAATAATAGCTATTACTACACTTAGGATGTTATAAAACCACATAGGGCATCTCCTTTATAATGTAATATGTTCAATGCTGCGACGACTTGTATTAAGGAAAGAGGCGCTCAGCTTATCACCAAGCTCAATATCCTTTGTAAAATACAATGACACAGTACCCGCCGTTTTTTGAGGGTTAAATAAATCTTTACCCTCTAATCTGCGGCGAACAAGTTCACTCGTTTCAAAAGCAGGGTCGATGAATTGAATGCGCCCTGACGTTAGTTCCTCTAGCAAAGGTTGTACAAATGGGAAATGAGTACAGCCCAAAACTACGACCTCAATCTCTCTGGACAATAAAGGCTCTAGATATTCAGTACATACATCGCGTACAAAATGGTCATCTAAATGACCTTGCTCAATAAGGCCTGCCAATTCAGGACATGGTTGCTCCCATACGAGCACTTCATGATCAACTTCAAGGGCTACATGTTTATGAATATGACTATTCACAGTTGCTACCGTCGCCATGATACCAATGGTCTTGCTTTTGCTTTGACTAATCGCTGTTTTTACGCCTTGTGATACTCCAATAACGGGTACAGACACGCGTTCACGTACCGCATCAAGGGCTACAACAGTAAACGTATTGCAAGCAATAACCATCAATTTTACAGGCTGTTTTTCAAGAGCCTCTGCAATATGACAAGCTAAATAAGTAATTTCATCATCACTACGATTTCCCACCGGGTTATTCGCATTATCACCAATATAGATGAAGTCTTCGTTATGGAATTGTTCTTGTAAGACCTTTAAAACAGATAGCCCGCCTACACCGGAGTCAAACACGCCGATAGGCAATTGTTGTACATTACTCATTAGGCATCTCCTCAACAGCTGCTAACATAGGCTGATAAAAAGTATCGTCTAATCGCACAATTTTACCTGTTGATTTTGACATAAATGCATTCTTGGTCTCTCCCGTAGCTAGGAGCGCACCATCACTGGCACGGCGCATACGATAACGGAATATCATTTGAGCACGTGTCATCTTAACCAAATATGTTTCGATGTGAAGTTCATCATCAAAATTTGCTGGTTCTTTATAATTGCAAGATACATTCATGATAGGAAATACAATATCCTCATTCATCATATCCCACAAGGTTACACCGATTTGACGAAGGAATTCAATGCGTGCCATTTCAAACCATCTAAAATGATTACTATGGTGCGCAATACCCATCATATCGGTTTCGTAAAAGCGTACATTTACTGAAGCAATATGCATATATTTATCCTTTTTTTTCATAGAATACAACCTTCATTGTATATCTATTACTTTAGCGTGTCAAATAAATAAAGGCAGTTTAATCGCAACGGATCAAACTGCCTTAATGGTTAAAAGCTAGTTACTGCCACCAAATGGGAAGTATTTTTTTGCCTCTTCTTGATGACGAGTTTTAATGTAACGATTGGCAACCTTGAAGGCAAGGCCAAGCACGGCTACATCATCTATCCAACCTAATACAGGAATTGTATCCGGTACAATATCAATAGGTAATACGAGATACCCTAAGGCACCAGCAATGACTGCTTTTACATATTTTGGAGTGTCCTTGTCACGCATACAAAGGAACAAGGTCACTGCTCGTTGTACAAAGGCAAGCTTCTTACCATATCGTCCTAAAAAAGCGGCGAATTTAGATTCGTTAAAATACTTACCATATTTAATAATTTTTAATGGATTCATCTTCATAATCCTTTAGCGCCTATTTGCGCAAACCACCAATTTTATCTTTTGCTGTATTAACAGTGTTTGTAGCAACATCTTTTGCTGTTTCAACAGCATCATTAGCTTTAGTTTTTGCAGTTTCTACTGCAGCTTGTGCAGAAGCTTTAGCTACTTCTACGCCACCTTTAGCTAATTCTTTAGCTACATCAATATTTCCTTTAGCAACATCAATTTTCTCTTTTGCCGCATCGGTTACTTTCGCCACAACTTCTGCTGCATTGTCATGGATTTGATATTTTGTTTCTGTATTCCATTTATCGATAGCAGGTGTTACTTTTTCTTCGTAAACTTGTTTCAAAGTTTCTTTGGCAAGACCTGTTTCATTAGCAATACCAGCCCAAACGTCGCGTTGACCTTGTGTGAAAGGAATGCTAGCGCTTGCATCACGGATGATGTCACCTGCTATAGCTTTACCGCTTTCAAGGAATTCAGCAACCATTGGTTTATAACGTTCGATATCAGAAGGCATACCATCTTGGATCCAAATGTGAGCAATTTTACCGATAGCATATGTTAAACCAACTGCTACAGGAACGCGAACTGCTTTTAGAGGAACAAGAAGAGAAATAGCCGCTGTACCTACAGCTGTGCTAAGACCACCAACTAGACCCACTACGGCACCAGATTGCAATTCTACTTCGTAAAGATGTGCAATGCGAGTTACCATATACGTTGCATTGGCGCACAAAGCAACACTGCTGAATTTAGGGGATAATGCCAATGCCGCTGCACGACCTGCACCCCAGAAAATAAATTGTTCAACTTGATAGTCACGATCTTGAGAACCATCCATAAGTGGCTCAAGTGTTACGCCATTATATTCTGCCATAAGTATTCTCCTTTGTTGTGAACCAACTATAGGTCATATTATTAGTATTATTATACCATTCTATTGCTAGAAGTGAAATGAATTTTTCTAATTATCTATAGATTTAAAAAATAAAATAACTTCCAATATTTTCTATCTTACCAACTAGTGAGACCACCATCGATAGTCCATGCTGCCCCCGTTACAAAGGAAGCTTTATTACTCAATAAAAATACAATAACCTCCCCAATTTCATGAGGTTGACCAATGCGTCCCAAGGGATAATGTTGGCCCATTTCAGCCTTAGCAGCCTCTGCATTTTGCTGAGCATTTGCAATTTGTTTATCTACTAAAGAGGTATCCACATCCCCAGGACAAACACAGTTAACGCGCACATTATGTGGTGCCATTTCAAGGGATAATGATTTCGTAAAACTCACTACCGCACCTTTTGAAGCACCGTATACAGAGCAAGCCACATTGCCTTGTAAGCCTGCATCACTAGCTACCGTTACAATACTGCCCTTTGTAGCGCGCAAATAGGGCAATGCCGCTTGGCACAAGAAAACCGTACCTTTCACATTGGTGCCAAACATTTCATCAAAGGCTGCTTCTGTTACATCTGTTAGAAGCTCTTCTTCATAATAGCCTGCTGCTGTTACGAGAGCAGAAACACCGCCAAATAATTTCACGGTTTCTTTTACAATACGCTGACAATCTTCAATCTTCGATACATCCCCTTGGATGTACTGCACTCTTGAAGAATAGCGGCGCAATTTCATCTTAGCCTTTTGTCCTGATTTTTCATCACGACCGTTAATGACAACACACCAGCCCTCTTTAAGAAGCAATTTTGCCGTAGCAAATCCGATGCCCGATGTGCCACCACTAATCAATGCCACTTGTACATCACTTTTATGAGGCATACCTTGCCCTCCTATAATGTGGAAACATAGTCATAGACTAATTTCAACAACATAACTGTCGTTACCGACAAGAATACAACACGTACCAACGACGAACCCTTAGCAATAGCTAAATGAGATCCTAAGTAAGCACCTATAATTTGGCCTACCCCTGTAGCTAAGCCGTACTTAATATTGACGTGACCTAAACAGAAAAATACGATTAAGGATGCTAAATTACTGGTAAAATTCAATATTTTTGCATTCGCAGAAGCATGCAGAAAATCAAAGCCAGTAAAAATAAAGCCCATAATCAAAAATGTACCTGTCCCAGGGCCAATAAAACCATCATAAACACCAATGCCAAGAGCAAAAGCCATGCAAATATACAATGCTTTTCCTGCTACTGCTGAGGTACGGTTTATTTCGCCCCAATCCTTTTTAAATACCACAAAAAGTGTGACACAAACGAGTAGGACGATAATAATAGGCTTTACATACAAGGGTGGCAATGATACAACTGCTAAGGTACCAATCATGGATCCTATAAATGTAAAAGGTAGTAATTTACGAACTAGAGAAAAATCAACCATGTGATTTCTTAAGAATGTAATCGACGCACTGCCAGCTCCAAATATGCTAGACAGCTTATTACTGCCTAAGGCCATACTCGGCGGAAGGTTCGTTAATAGCATAGCAGGAACAGAGATTAGGCCCCCACCACCCACAATGGAGTCTACAAAGCCGGCAAAAGCACCTGCTACAGCGAGCAAAACGAGAATTAGGATATCAAATGGTAAACCTGTTACCTCAATAAGCCACTCCATATAAACCTCCTGTAGATAGCACATCAACGGTAGCCAAAAGGCCACCGTTGTCATGCTAGTTTATTTTATTTTGCACCTAGACGATCTAAAGCTAATGTATATCCATCAGCACCATAGACTAAGCATCGTTTGACACGACTAATAGTAGCCGTACTCGCACCTGTTTCTTCTACAATTTTTTCGTAGCTATCACCGGCACGTAGCATTTTTGCTACTTGTAAGCGTTGAGACAAAGCTTTCAATTCATTAATCGTACAGATATCTTCAAAGAATGCATAGCACTCCTCAGTATTTTCAAGCGTTAATATAGCGGTGAATAGCTCATCGTTTTGTTCACTTCTCAACTTCTCATTGATACTCATAGGATCCTCCTACTTCTTATTCATCGCTTTAGACCAAGCATCGCCAATCATTTGGACTAATTGTACCAAAATAACCAAGATGATAATGGTAGCAATCATAATATCAGCTTGGAAGCGTTGGTAACCATAGCGGATAGCAATATCACCAAGGCCACCGCCACCGATAGCACCAGCCATTGCAGAGTAACTGATGAGGTTAACGATAAGAACCGTTACATTATCGATAATCGTAGGCAATGCTTCAGGTAATAATACTTTCCAAATGATTTGGAGTGGACTTGCACCCATGGATTGGGCCGCTTCAATTACGCCAAAGTTAATATCTTTAATAGATGTTTCTACAAGGCGTGCTAAGAATGGAATTGCAGCGATTGTTAAAGGCACACAAGCTGCAGTGGTACCAATAGATGTGCCTGCCACCATACGAGTGAATGGAATGATAGCTACCATCAAAATGATAAATGGTACGGAACGCGTTGCATTAACGATAGCACCTAGCACCTTATTAAGCGCTACATTTTCTAAGATATGACCCTTAGAGGTTACTACTAAAATAACACCGAGAGGGATACCAAGTAACATAGCCATGACCGTAGAAATAATGGTCATTTGCAATGTATCAAGGGTACCAGTTATGAGAAGATTAATGATTTGCTCTGACATAACCGATCACCTCGCTTTCAATTGGTAATGTTTTGATGTAGTCTAAGCCCTCTTGCGCATTTTCTGGGTCACCATTCAAGATAACGATAAGGCGACCAACGCATGTATTTTGGATATAGTCGATGCCACCAAAAAGGATACTTACATCGAGGTTAAAGCGTCGTACGAGACCTGCCACTACAGGTTCATCTGTAGATTGACCTGTAAATTTAAGGCGTACTAATGGAGCTGTACCTGCAATCCATTGATCATGTAATTCCAAATGTTCTAACGCTTCTGGCGGTAAGTTATCACTCACAACAGAGCTGATGAATTCTTTTGTAGTATTTTCACGAGGATGTGTAAATACTTCAACAGTGCTACCTTCCTCGAGGATTACACCGCCTTCGATAACCGCTACACGATCACAGATTTCACGAATTACGTGCATTTCATGAGTGATGAGAACGATAGTAAGGCCCATTTTTTCGTTGATATCTTTCAACAATTTCAAAATGGATTCTGTTGTTTGCGGATCCAGAGCAGATGTAGCTTCATCACAAAGAAGAACCTTTGGATTAGACGCTAAGGCACGGGCAATACCAACACGTTGTTTTTGACCACCAGACAATTGAGATGGATAGTTATTCATACGCTCAGTAAGGCCTACGATATCAAGGATTGGCGTAATGCGTTCCTTGATTTCGGATTTGCTCAAGCCTTGTAATTCCAACGGAAATGCCACATTGTCATACACTGTACGAGAGGACAAAAGGTTAAAATGTTGGAAAATCATACCAATATCTTTGCGTGCTTTACGTAAATCGGATTTGCTAAGTGTTGTTAAATCTGTACCATTGACGATAACAGAGCCAGATGTAGGAGCTTCGAGCATGTTGATGCATCGAATCAATGTGGATTTACCGGCCCCTGATTGACCGATAATGCCAAAGATTTCACCCTCTTTAACATCAAGGTTAATATCTTTTAATGCTTCCACACGAGTAGCGCCCTCATAGACTTTACTAATGTGTTGTAATTGAATCAAAATAATGTCCTTTCTTAAGGTAAAAGTTTACCATGTAATGAAAGTAGATTACCTATTAAGGCAAACCTTCTTCCATCAATTTTTCTAGTGCTTCGCGTAGACGAAGTGTAATAGCACCTGGTTTACCACCAGATACTGGATTTCTGTCTAGCTTAGTAATTGGGATGACACCACCAATTGTATCGGTAAAGAATAATTCGTCCGCATCATCTACAAAGGCGCGGTCAAATTCTTTTTCGATGAGAGTAATACCTAGAGATGGTGCTACGCGGGTCAAAATCATTTGGCGCGTAATACCTTTTAAGATATGATTATCTGCTGGATGCGTGTACAAGATACCATCTTTGACAACAAATACATTAGATGTTGCACCTTCTGTACAGATGCCATCACGGAACAACATGGCAGTATAAGCAAATTTCTTCTCCGCTTTAGTTTGAGCCAAAATATTTGGAATCAAGTTAGTAGTTTTAATATCTACATGATCCCAACGTTCATCAGGCAATGCGATTGCTTTTACACCTTCACCCAATTTATTAACTGCATCCATATCCAAATTACGGATAGACATGAGCATTTGTGGTTCTAGTTTAGAACGATCATATGCATGATGACGTGGCGCTACACCACGAGAGATTTGCAAATAAATATAGCCCTCTTTGATTTCACTTTGCTCGATTAAAATTTCGTGCAATTCTGTTAAATCATCTGGGGTCATTTTTACTGGAATATCCATTTCACGCATAGAGCGATACAAGCGATCTTGATGGTAAGACAATGCGAAGCAACGGCCTTTTACAACACGTACCACTTCGTATACAGAGTCACCAAACAAATAACCACGGTCATCAATACTGATAACTTTGGCACCTGGTTCAACGAATTCGCCATTAAAATATGTTAATTCTTGCATAGGAGCACCTCTTTTTCTATATCGTTACTCTATCAAGTAGTAATCATCATGGACTTATTATATCACAATTACTTTCAAATTTTCACACTTTACTTAGTGAAAGATATAACTTGGATATACAAAAATCCGCTAGGATACCATAGTTAAAAACTATATCCTAGCGGATGTATATTATTAATGTCCTAATATAAATTTACGTAATGGTTTAGGTACATGGTTTAATGTCACGGCAGTCAAATAGGACAGGCCTAGCGCCATAGCATACATGGCAAGTACATTGACCACTGTATACAAAAGATTGTATTTAGCCATCACCCCAGAGATAATTAACAACCAGAATGGATGTGATAAATAAATACCATAGGACTTATCCCCTATTTCCGACCAAGTGGACTCCATAGTCGCATTCATTGGTAAGGTTTGGAACAAGAACAAGCTAAATAGCGTTCCCAATCCCGTATAGAGAACACCCATTGGGCTCATTTGATGAACTGTATAGATTGCTTCTAGAACAGTATAATGCCATACGTCCATGACATAGTAGTAGGATCCGAGCATCAATAAAATAGAACCTACCGCACTAACACCTAATAAGTAGCGATAGCGCCACATGTATTCGCATACCGTTTCATATCTTTCAGCACATACAGCACCCAACAAGAATATCCACACATAATGGATAACCCAATAATTAAGTCTCATATCAAAGAGATATTTCAAGACAGGATTATTGCTGAGGTGTTCTGTTACCCACCGGCCGAGCATGTAAGACGAAACATAATCGATGCCAACTTGGATGATAAATAATAGAACCATCCAAAATACAGGGCGTTTTAAAATGACTTTCACCATAGCTCGCCATAGTGGCATCATCACATAGAACCATAGGAGGATAACCATAAAGTACAGATGATACATAGACGTACCAAACAATAAATTTACCGCCAATGGTCCCGGATGTAAATTACCAAGGTTATGCGCCGTCAGTCCTGTGTAGAGCAGATAAAATATGGACCACGTAATATATGGAAATAGCACCACCTGAATACGGCGGTGCATAAATTCCTTATATGAGAATGGTCCCTCTACAGAGGTATGATAAAACAATCCAAATGCAGAAAGGAAGAAAAATGCTGGCACCCCAAAGCGCGATAGAATTTCTAAAACGCTAATGAGTTCTAAATTTACAAAAGGATTTTGTAATGCGTAAGAACCTACGTGAATGCCGATTACACCGAGCATACAGAGGCCACGCATATAAGTAATTTCCGGTAAAAATGCTTTTTTCATAGCCAGTCCCTATTCATTATTGACCAGGTACAACTGCTGGTGTTGGTACAATACGAGGACCTTGAGATGTTGTTGCCGGTTGTTTTACTACTGGAATTACAGATGATGTAGTTTGAGCAGCTGTTGTCTTTGCTGGTTGAGCAGGTTGTGCTGGCGCAGCTTGACCATTAGCCTTAGCTTCTGCTTCTGCTTTAGCCTTAGCTTCTGCTTCAGCTTTAGCTTTTGCCTCTGCTTCACGTTTCAAGCGCAATTCTTTTTCAAGAGGCACTACAGGTTTATCGTAGATTGTAATATCTGTTTCAAATAGACGGCCCCAAGGGAATGTAGCTTTTACTGTACGAGGGTCAACTTTAAGATATTTTTCAGCGAAATCTTGGATACGTTCGCCTAAGTAACTTTCAAGACGTTCATTCAACTCGCCAGAGTAACGTACATTATCTGTACGAATAGAATCTTGCATGCGGTAAATATCTTTGCGGATATTTGCTTGGTACGCCCAGTTATCCAAATATTGTTGAGTCAACATTTTACGGTGACCTTCTGGGCTCATAGTTTTGAGCAATACCCCTTGCGCAATGGCGTAGCCTACCGTATTACTTGCGGTATTCCAACCATTGTACGCACCGATTTTGTATAACATATCGCGTTTGTACATAGCAGCTACTAATGTATTGTCCGCACCATTGTTATAAGCAATATCAGCAACGCTTACGTTTACACCAGAATCAACAGCTTGTTGAATTCGATCTACGAAAGCATTTGTAGAATTAGAAATCATCGGGAAGTTCTCGAAGCTTTCAGATTCACCAGTACTTGTAGTAAGTGGTGTATTTACTGCTAACAACACAGTTGGTTTACCTTGTGTCACCATTGTGCCACCTACGGCCTCAACGTGTTGAGCAATTGTTTTATCAATCGTTTGGTCTTCGTAACCTGGCAATGTTTTGCCGCCACCACCGAGTGGGTAAATTACAGAGAATGTAGGTTTTTCTGTACTTTCATCTGTACGAGAACGAGCCATCAACAAGAGCCCAAGTTGGTCGGCACCAGGGAAGCTACCATATTTCTCAGCAGGAATATCCTTAGAGTATTTACTTAAGTAACGACCTTCTAATGCAGATTGGGACAATTGAGATGTATCATCATGGCCCAATGCAAAGTAATCGAATACACCGCTACGAGTTTCGTCGATCAACTCTTTGTTGATTTTCATATTTTTTTGACGGCGGTCAAACCAGTCTTGTAAATATTCTACAGGAACAGAGGCTTGTAAGCTCATCAATTTTTGAGTTTCCTCTTGTGTTAAGGAGCCAGAGTCTAATTTATCTTGCAATGCGGCAATTTGGAAGATAGTAGGACCGTATTCCGCATAATAAGCTGGTTCAGTGCCGCCACCACTAGCACGTGGAGAACGCATTACAGTGCCAAAACCATAAATACGCACGTTTTTATTACGAGCTTTTAAGGATTCAATACGTTTTAAACGGCTTTCCAATGTAGTAAGTGGAATGTTGTGTTTACGAGAGTCTACAAGACCACCATAAATAAGCGTATCTGTACTCAATACCATCACATCAGCACGACCTGCATTTTGTTCAACCCAAGCCATGATTTGATCTGCTTGACCTTGGTAATTCTTACCAGAAATCAAATTTTGAGGTGGTGTCAATATAGTCATACCTGCTTCGCGAGCTGTATCTACAGTATATTGTAAGCTTACAGGGCGATCATCTTGAGGTACATACAACACGGTTTCCGCATCAATTTTAATAGATGTACCAGTAGCGATAGCTGCAGCCATAAGTGCTACTTTCAACCATTTATTCGTCATAAATCAAATCTCCTTCTGTGTAGCGAGTACTCCCGACTCGCGAAATTAACTGTTTTATAATACTCTCTTTTTCTGACACTTTTATGAAATGTTCATATGCTCAATATTATAATTATATCATTTGACTATTATTTCGCAACCGGCTTGGTTTTTCCTACCTTAGGCAGACTCCAATTGTACTTGAGGGCTAGCAGACGGATAACGAGTACTACTGTGAAAGCACCATATACGGCCATATTGTCCCAACTCGATGTGACCATAAGATAATAAACGATGCCACCAATAATACTAGGCAAGGCATATACATCCTCTTTCAAAACAGATGGGATGCGTTGCGCCAACATATCGCGGATAATACCGCCACCAACAGCAGTGATTGTACCGAGCAACACAATAAAGATAGGTAACTCTGGATAGAGTTTAAAACCTGCAGAAGCACCTGTTACGGTAAATGATGCTAACCCTAACGCATCGGCCAACAAGTAACTAGCTCGACTACGAGGCCCCATCGCATGCTTGCGATATCGGCTGTTATAAATTAAGAACACGATAACAGTTACCACTAAAACAACAGTAACATACACTATATTTCGCAATGAATTCGGCGGAAAATAGCCGAGCAACACGTCCCGTACAATACCACCACCAATAGCAGTAGCCAATGCAAGGACAGTCATACCAAATATATCCATCTTCCGGGATACCCCAACGAGTGCACCGGATACAGCAAAGGCAATGGTGCCAATCATATCAAATATATACCAAATAATGTCCATAATTCCCCCAAATAATCTATTCGCATAACTGCGTACACTATGATAGACTTTATGTAAGATATTATACATGAAGAGGTATGCCAATGACAAAAGACATTACACCTACAGACATTGAAAATATGGATGAACGCACACGGGACGAATATTTTATGGCCATTGCCATGGAAGAAGCACGAAAGGCTTATGAACTTGGAGAAATCCCTATCGGTGCCATTCTCGTAAAAGATAATACTGTCGTTTCGAGCCACCACAATCGTCGTGAACTCGATCATGATGCAACGGCCCATGCAGAGGTCCTCGTAATCCGAGAAGCATGCGATGTACTCAAGCGCTGGCGGTTGACTGGTTGTACCCTGTATGTTACGATAGAGCCGTGTCCGATGTGCGCTGGAGCCATTATTAACAGTCGTATTGATCGTGTTGTATATGGTGCAAGTGATTACAAAGGAGGCGCCGTGGAATCGCTATTCAATGTGCTCTCTCATCCTGGTTTAAATCATGAACCAGAACTAGCATCTGGTGTGCTTGGTGATGAATGCAGCCAAATTATGAAAGACTTCTTTAAAGAGCGCCGTAAAGCACGGAGGAGTACCCAAGAGGCTGAAGGGTCCGCACTCGAAATGCGGTAGGTCGGGCAACCGGCGCGGGGGTTCAAATCCCTCCTCCTCTGCCAACTGAACTATATAAAGCGCTAACCATGGTTAGCGCTTTTTTTGTATCTATATTTATCAATACTTTAGTAACTTTATGAGTTATAATATACACAAGATATAATTACTGCTATTAAATAGACTCAAGGGGACACTACTATGAAAAAATATTACCCTTATCTCATTACAGTGAGTCACATGATCAACGACTCCTGTCAAAGTGTGTTGCCTGCCCTCTTACCTCTGTTCATTTATACCTATGGACTGAGCTTAGAGCAAGCAGGTTTTCTCATCTTAGCTAATACAGCGTTATCATCATTATTACAGCCTTTACTAGGTTATATATCAGACAAGATCAATCAACCGCGGCTCATTGCCTTCGGCGTTTTATTATCTGCATGTAGTACAGGTATGATGGGCTTTGTTACCTCTTATGAAAGCCTCCTCGTTTGTGCTACATTAGCTGGCGTTGGCTCTTCCATTTTCCATCCTGAAGGCGCGAAGATTATGAATCGTCTCGGTGGTGGCAAGAAAGGTAAGGCCATGGGGACCTTTGCTATCGGCGGCAGCTCAGGATTCGCCTTTGGTCCACTCTTTGCAGGTGCTATCGCCTATACAGTGGGCCCACATGGATTAGCGGCTTTCACCGTAGTAGGTATTATTATATCTACTATATTGTTCGTACTAATGCCTCGCATCGTAGCTCATGCACGTACTATCGACCAAGCAGTAGCTACTGAAAATCCAACAGTGGCGGCAAAACCGCTGAAGAACTACTGGAAATACTTTGGCATCTTGTTCATTATTATCTTGAGCCAATCAGTAAACTTCCGCGTTATTAATGCGTTTATTCCGATTTTCTGGACTCGCGAACTCGGTACAAGCCCTGAACAAGGTAGCTTTGCATTAACCGTATTCTTTAGTATCGGCATCTTCATGACTTATATTGGCGGTCTATTGGGCGATAAATATGGTCCTATCAAAATTATCAGACTATCCCTATTAGTTTGGTTACCTGCTATGTTCCTATTAACAGAGGTGCCAACCTTCTCACCACTCATCATGATGCCTGTAGCCTACTTGCTACTACTCATGATTGGTGCTGCTAAAGCAATTAGCTACAGCCCAGTTATCGTACTAGGTCAAACATATCTAGCCAAAAGTATCGGCTTTGCATCGGGTATCACCCTCGGCGTGAGCCAAACTATCGGTGGCGTCATCGCTCCTGTCGTAGGTAACCTAGCAGATACCTACTCCCTACCTGTTGCTATGATGACACTCGTGCCATTCCTCGTAATGGGCCTTGGGGCATCATTGATACTCAAAGATCCTAAAAAATTACACTAAAAAAGCCCCCTTACGGGGGCTTATATTTTTAGCTAAATTAGTGTTTTAGCATTTCATTCAAGATAACTACGTCCGTTTCTTTCATACCTCGAGCCACAGTACCGATACTGCGGATGGTTTCATCAACGGAGTATGCTACAAGGCCATCGCCTTTTTGGTAGTTCTTATTAAGGCGTGCTTGTTTATATCCCATAAAGGCGCCATCAAGAGAGATTGCAATTTTACCTGCGCAGGATGGTTTTGCACCATCACATACGATACCAGATAGACTTGCAAGACCATTTACAAGGGTATTCTCGATGATATCCTTGCTATCACCTTTCAAGAAGGCAATACCTGCTACACTTACAACACCAGCAGATACAACACCGCAGTAGGCGGATAATTTACCAATGCCAGATTTAACGTATAGTGTTAACAAGTTAGCAAAGACTAGCGCTCGATAAAGTTCATCATCACTTTTACCAAGTTCCTCGGCAGTCGTAATAATTGGTACAGATACGGTTAAACCTTGGTTACCAGAGCCAGAGCAAATTACAACAGGCAATGGGCATCCACTCATACGCGCATCGGATCCAGCCGCTGCACGAGCTTTACATTTTGTTTCTAGAGACGGGTTTTCTTCATCCAACAACAAGAGCTGGCCAATATTGGAGCCATAATCATTAGACAAACCTTCTCGAGAAATAGCCGTATTGTATTCTACTTGCTGTTTGATTTGAGGAATGATGCCAGAAATATCTGCCGTTTTAGAAAATTCGTAAATGCTATCAAAGGTCATTGCATATTCGGTTTTGGCTGCTTTCTGAATTTCATTGATTGTTTCAGACACAATCTCACCATCTACAGCAACATAGGTTACATTCGTATGGTCATTTTCAATGCGAACCACTGCTGTATGTTCATCTGTTTCAGCAGTGATTTCAATATAAAGATTATCTACACCTTCAGCGAGTGAGACCGTACAGAAGTTAGCATCTAGCAATGTGCCAAGCCATTTACGATCTTCATCTGTAGCAGATTCTAATACCTCTAGCTCACGCTCAGGATGACCTACGATAGCACCAAGGGTAGCAGCCGCTTGAAGGCCCTTTCGCCCACCAGAGTTAGGAATGACTACGGATTTTACATTTTTAATAATATTCGCGCTGCATCGTGCGTGAATATGGTTAGGAAACTCATCTAAAACAGAGACTGCCTTCGCAGCCGCATAAGCCAATGCAATTGGCTCAGTGCACCCGAAGGCAGGACGCATCTCTGATTGTAATAAGGAAATATAATCCATCTTATACTTCCGCAATAATTTCCACTTCTACCAAAGCACCCAATGGAAGGTCTTTTACTGCTACGCAAGAACGAGCTGGTTTAGAAGTGAAATATTTAGCATACACTTCGTTAAATGCTTTGAAGTCAGCAATATCAGCCAAGAAACAAGTAGTTTTAATAACTTCAGAGAAGTCAGAACCTGCTGCAGCCAATACAGCATCAATGTTTTTACATACTTGTTCAGTTTGCTCTACGATACCACTTGCAACAATGGAACCAGTTGCAGGATCGAGTGGAATTTGACCAGAAGCGAATAATAAACCGCGTACTACTTTAGCTTGAGAGTAAGGACCTACTGCTGCTGGAGCTTTGTCTGTGTGAATTGTGTTCATAATAATTCTCCTTTAAAATATAATTGAAAATAATATAGATCATTCTAATGCCGCCATACTCACATTAGTAATTACCTTGTAAATGACATACTTCGTGAAAGCATATCTATCATAAATTATTTAATAGATTTGAAGGCGTTGTCAAATATCGTTTTGAAATAATCCCGTTGTACATCAGTTGTTACACCTACGTATAGTACCGGTTTGCCTGGCTTTAACACAAATGCAGTATTTGCATAAAGCGGAGTTTGTACATTTCCATCCGCATATAACAAGCGAGAACTTGCTGCATAAGTTTGATATTTTGTACCAGCCACAGGATGTACTTGTTCCGCATTTTCTACGGTAAGCGTTCTAGGTTTTATAAGCAGTTCACCTGACCGAGTCTTAAGATTAGCATAACGTTTCGGATCATTTAAAGGGACTACAGTTGTAGTAGTTGGAATTTGCTTGTTAATGGCACCTAGCATGAGTTGCTCTGTAACAGGATCAATTTGACCTTTATCTAGAGCTGCCATTGCAGCTACAAACATAGGATCATTTGTCTTATCTTTAGCCACTTGCTGTGCTATTTGTTTAACATCTACAGCTACTACTAACGCATCCTTTTGACCTGTTTTGTCAGCACCTTTTAATTGGTATACGTCAAAAGTAGTGCCAAAGTTTTGAAGAAGCTCCTTGGCCATCATATTTGCCATTGAAGATTTTGAAGGGTTCTCATTCAATTGTTTTTCTACAAAATCACGTGTATTTGTTTTAGATGCAGAAACAACATTTACATTGTTAGGCACTACCATAGAACCTGCAATAGTTTGCACATCCTTAGCGAAACCTACGCCAGATACAGTACCTAATAAACAGGCTGCACAAGCCAATACTTTCAAAGATTTCATATTATTTACCTCCCTTGAGAGATTGTGTTTGATACATATGATTCAACTCATTAGCCCAATAATCATAGCTAGAATCATCAGATGATAAAATCTGTAAGGATACACCTTTATCTGTAGGAACGGCATAACCAATCAAAGCATAAGAATTTCTAAAACCATCATAGCTAAGACCACCACGCAAATCGCCTGTTACAGCCGTACCATAACGTGTTTGAACAGGTTTATATCCTACATGAGTTGCATCTAGGCTCACTTGTTTTGCCATAAAGTCTACATAAGAACGGAGCTCTTCTTTACTTTTAGGAGATAAATTCTTTTCTGTAGCAAGCATTTTATCAACTACCCCCATAATGTGAGCAGGTAACTTATCATTTAGCATCTTCAAATCTTTCGCTAATTTAGCACCTTCAATCGTATTGCCCTTCAAACCTTGTAATTGTTGTTGAGCCTTCTCTTTAGAGTAGGAATCTACATATTTAGAGATAGAGCTTTTTATTTTAGCTTTTTCTGCATCTGGAACCTTTTCTAAAATAGTCTTATTCATATTAATCACTTGATCTATAGCATTTTTAGAATAGTCTACAACAACTAACTGCCCTACATGGTGACCTTGTTTGTCAGTTCCTTGTAATTGATAGAGGGAATAACCATCAAGAACATCCCCCTTCATCGGTTCAACAGAAACACCAGTTTGTGCTTTCACAGTATTATTAACCACATCAATAGCAGTTTTATTTGTCATTTTAAGAAAATTATTTTCTTCTTGATTACGCAATTTAGGATCAGTGGAAACATGCATAACCTTAGCTACCTTCACTGTAGGAGACGTATTGCCATACAAGCCATATCCTAAATCTACTGTATCAGCACATGCCACTGCACCCATGCCAACAGTTAAGCACGTCGCACAAGCCAATGTCATCATTTTTTTATTGAGAGCTCTCATAAGACACCTCACGATTTAACAATACACTATGTATACAGATTATATTCATAACCTGTACTGCATCTATAAAGATTTCAAAAAGATAATCTATACTGCATATACTAATTATTATACTATATTGAGATGTATAACTGTATAGTGTAATTTACAACCTATCAGTTCTGCTATACAATACTTAAATAGATATGTAAACATATGGTATGAGAAATAGAAAGGAGTGCACACTTGGTGTGCTTTTATTATGATACAAGAAATAATTCCACTCACTAGGCCTCGTACATTAGTGGCTGCTTTAGGGCCTACTATTTTAGGTGCTGCCTTTAGCTATTACGCATTTGGGGCTGCACAAGGTACAGGTCTCGCCATTTTCCATACGATTTTAATATTTTTAGCTGTTGTAACAGCTCAAATTGTTGCTAACTTATGGAATGAATATAAAGATTTCAAATCTGGTCTCGATGCGGGGCAGAAGGTCGGCAATGCGGGTTCTATCACCCGTGGTGCCATTACACCAGAGCTCATCGTTACCATGATTAAGGTACTCATGGTTGTACCTATTATCATCGGTCTTTATCTATCGGCAACTATCACTTGGTACTATATTCCAGCTGGTTTTCTTTGCATTCTCATCAGTTTTCTCTACTCTGGTGGCCCAAAACCAATTTCTCGCACACCATTTGGTGAAATTTCCTCTGGTATTGCTATGGGTTTTGCCATCGTCCTCATTACAGGCTACGCATGGACGCGAGACTTATCTTTAGCATTATTAATCCCTGCTATTCCATCTACATTGCTCGTTGGTTCCATTATGCTCACGAATAACATTCGTGATATTCGAAATGATGAAAGCCATGGTCGTCGTACATTACCAATCGTATTGGGTCGTGAACGTGCCCTCAGTTTAATGAGCGTCACCTACCTATTCAATTTCATTTGGATCCTTGCATGGATCATCGTAGGTCACATGACATGGTTCTCCCTCTTCGCCTTTCTCGCAGCACCACTAGCTTTCAAAACAGTACATACCTTAAGTACTAAAACAGATGAATTCCTACTAGACAAGGTAATGGGGACCACTGCAGGGGCCGCAATGATTTACCAAATCATGTGGTCCATTGGACTTATCATAGGTAAATAAGGTTGAACCATAGATACAATTATTAGCAAATAAGTGTTTACCAATACGTACATACATTAAATACAGTTACATAAAATAAAGAGAGATTTCCAAACACTATCAACTATTTATAGATACTAGTTTGGAAATCTCTTTTTGGTATAACTTTAAGCTATGGAGAACTCGTAATAATTCCTTCTTGATAGATAGGAAATAATTTAGTACTATAAATGTAATATTTTATATGAAATGATTGTAAAAGGAGTGTGTCTAATGAGAAAATTTTTAGCATTAGCAGCTACTGTAATCCTTGGCGGTGCTTTATTGATCGCTGGTTGCGGTAATGACAATAACAAACAAGCTGCTAACAACGGCAAACAAGTATTAAAAATTGGTGCTACAGCAGTACCTCACGCAGAAATTTTGGAACAAGTTAAACCTATCTTGGCAAAAGATGGTATTGATTTACAAATCACAGAATTTACTGATTACAACACACCAAACCTTGCTTTGGGTGATAAAGAAATCGATGCAAACTTCTTCCAACATGTACCTTACATGGATGAGTTCGCAAAAGCTCACAACCTTCCACTAGTATCTGCTGGTGGTGTTCACCTTGAGCCAATGGGCTTATATTCTCGTCAAATCAAAGATTTAAAAGATCTTCCTAAAGGCGCTAAAATCGCTATCCCTAATGACCCTACAAACGGTGGTCGTGCATTATTGTTATTGCAAAAAGAAGGTCTTATCACATTGAAAGACTCCAGCAATATCTTATCTACAATTCAAGATATCACTTCCAATCCTAATGGTTACCAATTTGTTGAATTAGAAGCAGCTCAAATACCTCGTTCTCTTGACGATGTAGCTTTAGCAGCTATTAACACAAACTATGCATTAAATGCAGGTCTTAACCCTAGTAAAGATGCATTGGCAATCGAATCTAAAGATTCCCCTTACGTAAACATCGTAACTGTACTTAAAGGCAATGAAAGCGATCCTCGCATCAAAAAATTGATGGAAGCTCTTCATACCCCTGAAATCAAAAAATTCATTGAAGATAAATATCAAGGTGCAATTGTTCCTGCATTCTAAGGTATAACAAAAAAGAGACCACATCGGTGGTCTCTTTTTTACTATAAGCTGTCCGCACCAAATCTAAATGGTAATAACTCATCAAGACTAATAACTTTATAATTTCCTTTTAGATTAGCCAAGATAATCTGTGGTATGTCAAATTCAGAAATCACTTGACGACAGGCACCACATGGTGCACAAGGCCCTTCCGTATCAGCAACTACGGTGAGGGCCTTAAAATTTGTACGACCTTCTGATACGGCTTTAAATATAGCAGTTCGTTCTGCACAGTTAGTTAAACCATAAGATGCATTTTCTATATTGCAACCTTCATAGATTGCCCCATCCTCACACAGAAGGGCTGCACCCACTCCAAAATGGGAATAGGGACTATAGGTTTTCTCACGAGCTACTATGGCACGATCAATAAGCTTTTGAATTTCCTGTTCCGTCATATCAGTTTCCTTTTCTATCATATGGATATCCTCATTCCACCATATCAAGAATCGTATCCACTACAATTGGTGCAGTTTTGCCAAAGGTAATTGACTCTAAATATGTTTTACTAGCATTGGCGAGCAAGCTTTCATCTGAAGCATACAAGGTGGCTATACTTTCACCAGCTCGAACAGTATCACCTGTTTTCTTATGCATTACGATGCCCGCACTATAATCGATAGGACCATCCTTAACGGTACGACCAGCTCCAAGCATAACAGATGCAATACCACATTGTTCTGTATTCATGTGTGTAATGTAACCATCTTGAAGCGCTGTAACATCATAGGTAAATTTTCCGATTGCTAATAAGCTTTCATCATCAAGAACTCGGCTGTCTCCACCTTGAGCATCAATCATCATGCGCAATCGTTCAAGAGCTGATCCCGAATTAAGGGCCTGTTGTACGCGACTGAGAGCAGTTTCATAATCACAAATTTGGCTCAACACGAGCATATGAGCTGCCATGATAAGACATTCATGAGTTAAATCCTCTGGGCCATGACCTTTCAAGGTGTTAATAACCTCACGAATTTCCAAAGCATTACCAATGGCGTGACCTAGTGGTCGGTCCATATCGGTTAAAACAGCCTTAACAGAGCGGCCATTTTCCGTTCCAATATCTACCATAGCTTTCGCCAATGCGCGAGCATCGTCTATGGTTTTCATAAAGGCGCCACTACCAACCTTTACATCCAGCAAAATGGCTTGTGCCCCAGAGGCTAATTTTTTACTCATTACAGAGGATGCAATTAGAGGGATACTATCTACGGTGCCTGTTACATCACGCAAAGCATATAGCTTCTTGTCTGCAGGTGCCAGCCCTTCAGATTGTCCGATAACGGCAAGACCAATTCGATTTACTTGGTCAATAAATGCTTCTTGGTCTAGTGACACCTGTAAATTTGGTATAGCTTCCATCTTATCGATAGTGCCACCCGTATGACCTAAACCACGGCCAGACATTTTCGCCACCTTGCCTCCACAAGCAGCTACCAAAGGTCCTATGATAAGAGTTGTCTTATCCCCTACACCACCAGTACTATGCTTATCTACTGTTATCCCATCAATATTGGACAAATCTACCATGTGCCCCGATTGTGCCATTGCCATAGTCAATGTGCCTAGTTCACGAGCATTCATCCCATTAAATACAATGGTCATCAATAAGGCACTCACTTGATAGTCAGGGATGTCCCCATTTACATAGCCTGAGATAAGAAAACGAAGTTCCTCATCTGTTAAGGGTAAATTAGACCGTTTTTTTAGAATAATATCATACATCCGCATGGTTATACCGCCATTCTAAGAAACCACCTAAGCACGGCCTAGGTGGTTTTCTATTATACTTCTTCGTCTAAATGATCTTTAAGTAGTTCTACTGCTGCACTGGCGCCGATACGGCTGCAACCTTCTGCAATATAGGCTTTCATGTCAGAGATAGAACGAATACCACCGGCAGCCTTAATTTTTACATTAGGACCGATATGCTTCTTGAATAAACGAATGTCTTCAAGGCTAGCGCCACCGCTACCAAAACCAGTAGAAGTTTTAATGTAGTCTGCCCCACCATTGGTGATACATTTACAGAGGGCCACCTTTTCAGAGTCGGTAAGATAACAAGTTTCGATAATAACCTTTAAGATTTTATCGCCACAAGCCTCTTTAAGGGCCCCGATTTCATTCGTTACAGCCTCAAAATCGCCTTGCTTTACATCGCCGAGGTTTATTACCATATCGATTTCAGAGGCCCCTTCTGCAAGGGCTTGTTTTGTTTCAGCCACCTTAACCTCTGTCGTTTCATAGCCTAAAGGAAAACCAATAACAGTACATACATTAAGGTCTGGGTACACTTCATGGGCGGAAGCTACAAAGTCCGGTGGAATACATACAGATGCTGTTTTATAGGCTACGCCAGCATCACAAATTTCTTTAATATCATCCCATGTAGCTGTAGGACGCAATAGTGTATGATCCACATAAGATAATAATTCTTTACCTAACATAGTGTCTCTCCTTACTAAAAGAACGACATTTGCTCTGGCTCAGGTTCTTTATGTAAAGCCTCTTGAGCAGCGCGATTTTTGTCATCAATAAATGGTTCTAGTGGTACACCTGTAGCCTTCAATAAATCTGGCAAGCTATTAACGCCCTTAGCTTTAGCCGCCTCTAATACAACCTTAGCACATGTTTCCGCATCATCTAATGCGTAGTGATGTTTAAACTCAACCCCGATATATGCGGCCATCGTGTTTAGCTTATGGTTTACTAAATCTGGCCATACTGCACGTGAAAGTTTCACCGTACATGCATAATCAAGATCAGGCCAAGGGATTTTATAGTAATCCAGTGTAGCACGCAATACATTCATATCGAATTTTGCATTGTGAGCTACCATGATATTCCCTTTTAAGTGATTTTCGTAGATAGCATTCCACAATTGATCAAATGTTTTCTCGTGGATAACATCCTTTGGTTGAATGCCATGAATTTCAATACATTCATCATCGAAGCTCATAAATGGTGGTTTAATAAGGCTGTATGCCTTTTTTATAATCTGTCCATCCTTTACGGTAATAACCGCCAAGGAGCACGCACTATTTTTAAATTTATTTGCTGTTTCAAAGTCTAATGCAACAAAATCTAACATAGGACTCCTTTCAAAATCTATATATAAGAATTATATTCATTTACTCTCCTTATTATAGCATGAAACAGTCTATAATCTACCGCTTAAAGGTGACCAATAATCACCTCTTTCACATCAATTTTAATTGACAGATGGGCCCTCTGTATGTGAAAATTATTTAGATATATATGTAGTATGGAGGTTGCAACATGGCAGATGACAGATTAATCGTTGCCCTTGACGTATCCACGATGGATGCTGTAAAAGAAATCGTATTATCCCTCGGTGATTCGGTTAGCTTTTACAAGGTCGGAATGGAGCTATTCTACGCCGAAGGAGCAAAAACAATTCGCTTTTTACAAGAGCAAAACAAACAAATATTTCTTGATTTGAAATTGCACGACATTCCAAACACCGTAGCCCATGGAGTTTCTTCCTTAACACGTCTCGGCGCTAGTTTAATCACTTTGCATGGTCAAGGTGGCCCTGTCATGATGAAAGCCGCTGTAGAGGCAGCTCGTGAAAGCGGTGAAACACTAGGCGTTGAGCGACCAAAATTATTGGCTATCACTGCTCTAACTAGTTTCGACGATGAATCTTGGACTGCTATCGGTGGCCAACTACCTATTTCCGACCAAGTAATTCGCCTTGCTAAGCTCGCTAAAGATTGTGGGATGGATGGCGTTGTGTGCTCCGCCTTAGAAGCTAAGATGATTCGCGAAGCATGTGGCGATGATTTCCTCATCGTAACACCTGGTATTCGTCCTTCCTTTGCAGCAACAGACGACCAAAAACGCGTTGCTACTCCTGCTAGCGCATTACAAGATGGCGCATCTCGCCTCGTTATCGGCCGTCCTATTACACAAGCTGAAAATCCTCGTGAAGCAGTTCGTTTAATTATTGAAGAAATGGAGAATGTATCCAAATGATGACAGAACAAGAAGTAAAACAATTATTGATCGACACTCAAGCTATTTTAGAAGGTCACTTCCTTTTGACATCTGGACTCCACAGCCCAATGTACGTTGAAAAATTCAATGTATTGCAACATCCAAAATATACAGAAGCACTTTGTAAAGAATTAGCTGAACGCTTCCGTGATCAAAACGTTGAGCTTGTTATTGGCCCTATGACTGGTGGCATCTTACTAGCTCACGAAGTGGGTAAAGCACTTGGCACACGTGCAATTTTCACAGAACGCGAAAAAGGTGTTATGACATTGCGCCGTGGCTTTAAAATTGAGCCAGGCACACGCGTACTTATCGTTGAAGACATCGTAACAACTGGTGGTTCTGTACAAGAAGTAGTAAATGTTGTAAACCAATCCGGTGGTGAAATCGTAGGTGTAGGTTTGCTCGTTAACCGCTCTGGTGGTAAAGCAGAATTCGGCGTACCTCACGAAAAAGTACAAGCATTGCTTAACCTCGAAGTTCCTACATATAAACAGGAAGAATGCCCTCTTTGTAAAGATGGCGTAGCTATGACCGAACGTGGTTCTAAACACATCAAATAAAATTATAAACAGATACAAAAAGAGCTCCTTCACTGAGGAGCTCTTTTTGTTTGTGTGTAGTTATTGTGTGTAAGAGAGAGATTCTGATACGAATGTATCACGTAGAGTGTATGGCTCTACGGTGGCCATGAATGCACTTTCATGACCACGCACTCTAAAAGTGTTGTGAGAGAAAAGAATCAATAGAATACTATTGATTTTGAGTAGTCTGTGGTGCACCTTGTTCCACAGGTGGTTGAGGCGCATTACCATTTGGTTGTCCCCCTTGAGGCATTTGGTCAGGTTGACCTTGTTGCCCTATTTGACCTTGCGGAGACATTTGACTATTTTGATACATATGTTGACCATTATTTGGCCCCATACCATCTTGAGGTATCATTTGGTTTTGACAATTTTGGTACATATGTTGACCATTATTTGGCCCCATACCATCTTGAGGCATCATTTGATTATTTCCATCCATCATATGTTGGTCCATATGCATATTAGAACCATCATGTCTATGTGGTTTTCTAAACTGTTGTTCATTGGTTTTCATCCATTCGCCAAAATTTGGTAAATCATTTACAGCAAAGGATGTACCTACCCCTACAGCACTGATTACAGTTAGAATGGCAGCAATTATAATTCGTCTCATAGGTCCTCCTTAATCTACATTGCTGAAATAACGTTCGCGTACACCACGAAGTTCAATACCAATAAAGATACATGTAAGGCCCCCAAAGAGACCTACACCACCAAGTGCAACTAAAGTTACCAATGATAATACAGGAAATGCCGTTACATTCTCGAATGGTTGCCAAGAGCTACCTAATAAATACAGGATTGCCGGCGTAATAATAAATATAAGAACCCCTACAATATATGACAAACCACTTCCAATAGATAACAATGTTTTAGATGCTTTTTTAGCCATACCTGGCAACTGCGGCAATAAACGCTCTTTGTAGTCATCAAAGCGAGCATAAATTTCTTGCATATTAACAGATTTACTGTTACCACCATCTTGGCCTAATGTATCTGTAATAATGCCAGCATCCACATAGGATGCATAAATCTCCTCTGGGGTCCCCAAAGATTTAATAATTTCACCATCTGTAAGGCCTTTTTCATAACCTACGGCAAAGTGCTCTTCATAAACCTCTATAATACTTTCTACATCTGCAACGCGTGCCTGCTTAAATATATTGCGCAGTGCTTCTAAAAAGCTATTTTTGTCCATTATAGTCGACTCCTTTCAACAGGATATTGATGACACCAGAAAATTCATCCCATTCTTGGCGCATCTGATTGTATGCTTTACGGCCATCTGCCGTGATGTGATAATATTTTCGAGATGGTCCTGTAGAGGACTCCTTCAAATAGGTCTCAACATACTTTTCTTTCTTTAATCTATTAAATAATGGATATATCGTTCCTTCCGAAATTTCAATATATTCGGAAATGGTGCTTACGATTTCATATCCATAGCGATCACTTTGTGTTAATAGTGCTAGCACAAGCATATCCATAACACCTTTTTTTAATTGAACTTGCATAGTTCCTCCCTTTAGGTTGTGCCTACCTGCCAATGTGAAAGCTCTCTTACGGTCACTATCATGTACTGACAAATACATAATAACACAAGGTACATCGTAATGCAAGGTACCTTGTTAAAAATATATTTTGCAAAATATAAATCCACGCTTTTAACGACCTATAAACACTGATAATATCTGCTTTTATAAAACAAAAACTATCTTAATTTTTTCTAATTTTACTAATGTCACCCTATATGTATCACACATACTTCGGCTACAACATAAAAATCCCCATCCAACGGATGAGGATTTTTCATTGATTTTAAAATAATCTATTTACTCTAACATCAGCTATTTATTTTGAAGTTGCTTGGCCTAATTTAAGCTGTGTACTCTTCATTTTGCCATTGTGAGTATAAGATACCAAAACTGTATCACCAGGGCTCTTAGCGTCAATTTGCTCTTTTAATTCTAACAATGTACTAATATTCTTGCCATCAATTTGAGCAATTGTATCGCCTTCTACTAAACCAGCCTTTGCAGCAGGACCATTCGCATCAAGTTGGACAATAAGAAGACCTTCACCTTCATAGCTTACATTGTTACGTGCTGCTGTTTGACGATCTACAGCCCATACACCAATATAAGGACGTACAACCTTACCATTTTTAATAATAGAGTCTACAACGGTCATAGCGGAATTAATAGGAATGGCAAATCCCATACCTTCCACACCTTCTTTAGAAATCTTAGAGCTATTAATACCAATTAACTCTCCATCCGCATTGATGAGAGCACCACCAGAGTTACCTGGATTAATAGCTGCATCTGTTTGAATCAACGGGAAGCGTTGCCCTTGATCATCAATAGTACGTGCTAAGGCACTGATTACACCAGATGTAACAGAGCCTTTAAACTCTAGGCCTAAAGGATTACCAATGGCGATAGCCGGTTCCCCTACTTGCAAGGAATCAGAGTCACCAATTTTTATAGGTTGAATATCCTTTGGTGGATCGATTTTAACAACAGCTAAGTCTGTTTGGGCATCTGTACCGATAACTGTACCTGTGACGGTAGATCCATTGGACAAGGAAACTGTAACCTCTCCATTTTTAGCACCAGCTACAACGTGATTATTTGTTACGATATGTCCATCATTATCAATCAATACACCAGAGCCTACACCTTCCCCAGCATAGATGGTACGGTTAAAAATATCCTTTTGGAAAACTTGTGTAGTAATCCCCACTACAGCCGGACCAGATTCTTTTGCCGCTTGAACTACGTATGTATTACGTGTATCTGTAATAGGTTTAGTTTGTTTAGTTTGCTCCTTCACAGTTGTTTGATGTGTAACAGGATTACCAAAGAAATAGTATCCTCCACCTACGCCAATACCGAGGGCTAGCACACAAGCAATAATTGATTTCTTATATTTTGAAAAATTCATGCATATCTCCTTATATCATCTTTTAATGATTTCTTATTGTTATATTTCTTATCATATAAACTGCCAATCGCAATCGAATACACACTGTAACAACAATGTAATATAGCAGTATGTAGCAGTATATAGCTACTTTCACCAAAATCAATTTTATAAAATCAATTTTTGATGAACCTATTATAGTACGCAAGACTTTACATTGCAAGATAACAATTTATTACATCTATTATAAAAATATAATTTCTATAAATAATATGTATCTTGTAATATGTTAAAAGCAAAGCTAATTTCAAGACGATTCAACTATAGAGAAATTACATATAAATATATCTATATAAAAATGTACCATATAAAACATAAAGGGCATTCACTAGCCGTCGCTAGGAATGCCCTTTATGCATATAGTTTGAGAGTGTAAGGACTGTTGAGAGAGAGTATATGTGATCTAGATAAGTTGAGAGAGAACTTATTAAGAGAGAGAAGTTTAGTTGTTTCTTATCTAGAATCAAAAGTCAGCCTTACTTAGATAAGTATACATGGAATATCTAAACTATCAAAGGAAGTATATAAACAATTTTTAAATCTTTGATTATATCTATATAATAACTTCCTATAAACTCATATTTTATCAACAGCCACCAAAAACGTGAGCGTTATATGAAAGTGATTTCAGTTATCAAACAAATTTATAACCAACGCCCCATACAGTAATGATGTGCTTACTATCGGATGGATTATCTTCAATTTCTTCACGTAAACGGTTGATATGTACAGCTACTGTTGCATAATCACCATAGGAATCTAGCCCCCAAACGCGAGAATATAATTCTTCTTTACTAAATACAATATCACGATTGCGCATCAAGAATTCTAATAACTGGAATTCTTTCTTTTTAAGGTGAACTTCTTTTTCGTTTACCCAAACTTTCATCATCTTAGGATCAAGACGGATTTCTCCAGATTGAATCGCATTGGTTTCCATAGCATCACGCTCTGTTAAACGCTTATATTGTGCTAACATAGCTTTGATTTTTGCAATCAATACAGATGGAGAGAATGGTTTTTCAATATAGTCATCAGCACCTACACCGAGACCACGGATTTTATCGATATCATCAAGTCGGGCTGTTACCATAACAATTGGTACACGAACCTTGTCACGAATTTGGCGGCAAACTTCAAAACCATCCATTTCTGGCAACATAACATCAAGGATGATAAGGTCTACAGGAGTATTTAAGGCAGCCTCAATACCCTCAGTACCATTAGTCATAATAGTTACATCATAACCTGCCACCATCAAATAATCACGCTCAATATTGGCGATATCCAAATCGTCTTCAATAATTAAGATATGTTCACTCATGATTCTTCTCCTTGTTTAGGAAATTCTAATATAATACGTAGACCATGTGGTCTTACATTTTCAATCACAACTCGGCCTTCAAAGATTTCCATAATTCGACGAATAATCGATAATCCAAGACCACTACCTTCTTGTGGATTCGTACGAGATGAATCTACACGATAGAATGGACGCATTAGACGTTCTAGAGATTCTGGTGGTACCCCTGGGCCATCATCACTGATAACACAGTATACAAAATCATCATCACTAGTTACATCAATAACACAATGACCAACATCGGCCATTTTATACTTAGCACTATTGTTCAACACATTTTGTAAAACTCGCTGTAACAATTGTGGGTTTGCATTAATGAAAGCATTTTCCGTTGCTATACGAAATTTAATTTCTAGACCTCTTGTTTGATAAGGAGCCAAATGATCTTCTACAAAATCACGTACATATTGACCGAGTTCAATTCGTTCAGATGGACGCGACTCTTTTTTATAATTCAAAGTTGTAATGAGGAATAACTCCTCTAACATCGAATCTAAATCATTAGCACGTTTCAAAATGATTCCCATGTAGCGTTTTTGTTGCTCTTCTGTTGGTGCTATACCATCGCGAACACCTTCTGCATATGCTTTAATCGCTGTTAACGGCGTTCGAATATCATGGGAAATCCCTGCTAGTAACTCTTTTTGTTGCTCCTGTTCCATTTCAATCTGACGATTGGCCATTTCTAAGGATTTTGTCATATTCTTAACATGAATCATGATAAAGCGTGTAACAAATCGGTTAATAGCAAAGAATGTAACAATAAAGAGTAATATAGCCACTACAATAATATAGAAGGAAACTGATTCCATTAAGCTATCACTACCATGAGTAGCGCGCTTTATAGCAATATGATATACGTAAGCATGACGCCCATCGTATTTCCGCATTTCATAGACAAACGTATTATTGGACTGATATACAATACCTTGTAATTCAGGGTTTACATCAATAAGACCAACAATAGCAGAAGCGCTATAGATTTGAGGATTACCATAGCTGTACACCATATTACCTTGATCTAGTACCTCTACATATACTTCCTTTGGATCAAGTAGACTATAGCTAGGCTTTACTAAGCTATCTATTAAGTTGTTTTCTAAACCATAAAAGGTAATTGTTTCAGTGATTCGACTGACACTTTTAAACTGTTGTTCCTGCTCAATACGCAAATAGTAACCGGCATTAGCCAATATGCGCAGACCTGTAAAGTATAGCAAAAATAAGATAATTGCTATCAAAATAGGCACTACAAAGAGCACAACATTGGATATCCAAATCCGTATTTGTAAATTCACAGGGTTACCTCAATATCATAAATATTAGATACTTCTTATAGTTTACGCTATTTTTAATACTTAAAGCAAGTATATTAATCAAAAAAATAATGTAGCTTTCATTTCTTATTCATTATCAGTTTATAATTAGCCGTTATTACGTGTGTTCTATATGTCTTTTATTATCTAGTGTTTTTAAATTTTAAATACAATCTACACGTATCCGGGTAATTAATTTCTATATAGCATGGGTAGTTTTTAGGACATCAAAACAAGAGCTGATGAATACTTTTTAAGCAAAAAAAGAGGATTCCTAAGGAATCCTCTTTTACTTTTTAGATTAACGACGATTTGCATCGAAGAAGTTAATAGCAACTTCTGGGAACATAGCGTAAGTCAATACGTCTTCGTCAGTGATACCATTATAGCCTTTGGAAGCCAAATCTTGACGGTAACCATCCAATTCAGGTTCGATAAGATCTGCTGGACGGCAAGTGATAGGTTCTTCATCACCAATGATAGTGTGACGAATTTCGTCAGAAATTTTACCAGGCAACGCACCATATTTACCGCGTACAAGGTCTTTAACTTCGTTAGGAACCATTTTGTAACGGTCGCCCATCATAACGTTCATCATAGCCATTGTACCAACGATTTGGGATGTTGGAGTTACCAATGGAGGGTAACCCAAGTCTTCACGAACGCGTGGCATTTCATCCATAACGTCGAAGAAGCGATCGCCCATACCCATTTCGTTCAATTGGTTTTGAGTATTGGACAACATACCGCCAGGAATTTGGTAACGACGAACAGCTGGGATTACATCGCTAGCTGGTTTCAAGTTGAATTCTTCAGCGATTTGTTGTTTTACTTTACGGAAGTGGTCAACTAATGGAATGTATTTATCAAGGTCAAGACCAAGATCCCATTCAGTACCTTTGAACATTTCGATCATAGTTTCAGTAGCTGGTTGGCTAGTTGCATGAGCGAATGGAGAGATAGCAGTATCGATGATATCTACGCCAGCTTTAGCAGCTTCCCAGTATGTAGTGCTTGCAAGACCGCAAGTGAAATGGCTGTGCAAGTCGATTGGCAATTCACCAAAACGTTTTTTGAATGTGGAAACCAAATCATATGCATCAGCAGGTCCTAACAAACCGGACATATCTTTGATACAAAGGGAATCAGTACCCATTTCTACCAATGTTTCAGCTACTTTCAAGAAGCTTTCAGTTGTATGAACTGGAGAAATAGTGTATACCATTGCGGATTGAACGTGTGCGCCTGCTTTTTTGGAATATTTAATAGCAGCTTCCATGTTACGAGGGTCGTTCAATGCGTCGAAAATACGGATACGGTCAATACCATTTTTTACAGCAGCTTTACAGAATGCTTCCACTACATCATCAGAGTAATGTTTGTAGCCCAACAAGTTTTGGCCACGAAGTAACATTTGTAGTGGTGTATTTTTTACATTAGCTTTTAATTTGCGAAGGCGTTCCCATGGATCTTCATTCAAGAAACGAAGACAGCTATCATAAGTAGCGCCGCCCCAACATTCAAGAGCTTCATAACCAATTTCATCTAAAAGGCCAAGCACTGGTTCCATTTGTTCATAACGCATGCGTGTTGCCAAAATAGATTGATGACCGTCACGAAGAACGGTTTCGCAGATTCTTAATTTTTTAGCCATGTTAATCCTCCAAATCGAAATAGTTTTGTGTATGTAATTTTATACATCCACCACACAACTATCTCATACCTATTTTTTTACGATTTTTGTAGAACTTGCTCACACAGGCAAATACTCTACAAATCGTTAAGACATACTTATATTAGACTACTTATAGAATTCTTTGTCAACAACCACATTATGCAATTTACTCATGATTTCATGTGTTCTTTTATGATTTTTTCGTGATGGAACTCACAATAAAGTGCTAAAAAGCTAGAGTTTAACGTGTATTTTTAATCAAATCTTCTTCTTATTAATTGCTCTTTTTAATGAGAAACAAAAATTTATTTCGTAATAATTTTTAGTTATTATTTATCAGCTTTCAAAGTATATCGGTATTTATAAATCTAGTAATTCGACAATCATCGGTACACTTATAACCTTATCAATTTTATTGATAATAACCCCCGTATTTCTACATTTTATAAATATACAAAAGAACCTACCTTTTATAGGTAGATTCTTTTACTAAATGCTCTTTATCATATTATTTTTCAGGTTTTACCTTTTTAGGTGCTGTTTCAAGAACAATATTTTTACCATCTCTTTTGACTTGGATAGAGAAGTCTCCTTCCCCTTCTTTAAAGTATTCCATCTTAATGTCGAGCAACATTTTACCAATTAATGTTTCTACCTTCTCTGTAAGGAATTCACGATAAAATGCATCTTCCTTTTGTTTTGGACTTTGATGTACTACAGGTTTCTTTGCAGAACGTTCCATATCTAGCATAGTATCTTCAAAATTTTCAGTATCTTTAAAGTTTTTCATCATATCCGCATCGGATAAACCTTTTTGAATTTTAAACTTTGCCATGTTTATCTCCTATCAATTCGAAAATCGCCTTTTTCACTCTTACGGAGTCAATACCAGACATACAATATTGATCAGGCTTAGGACAGCGTCGTTTACGACAACCTAAGCAATCTAACTCATCATTAACAAGAACCTTAAAGTTTCCCGTTAATGGACCCCACAGTTTAGGATCCGTAGGGCCAAATAATGCTACTACTGGTTTATTTAAAGCCAATGCAATATGTAATGATCCTGTATCAGCAGTCACTACTACATCGCAACTTTCAATTAAAGCCCCTACCTCTTGAAGTGTAGTTTTCCCCAGCATATTTAGCATAATTTTATCAAGGCCATCAGCTGTTAAGGAATCCATTAATGGTTTGTATTGAGTAACCTCCTTTGGACCACCTAAACAAACAAAATTAGCTCCATACTGAAGGGATTTAATAAGAGAATACCATTTCTCTTGAGGCCACTCTTTCGTCGCCCAGGACGTGCCTAACACAAGACCTACACGTAGTGGCTTTTCTACTTCGCTACGCTCCAAAAATGTGTCATAACTAATTGATTTCCACTGTTCTTCTGCCCAAACATGCAAATTAGGTGGCACAAAAAAGTCCATGTGGTATAGCTTTTTACCAGTTACCCCATTTGCTATACAAGGTTTTACATTATCCTCAGAAACAGCACTGGATACATTTAGGTCACTATGCTCTGTAACAGCAGTATTCAGTAATTCTGCTACCTCTATATATCGCTTAATAACATGATCCGTACTTGGCTTTGCTTTGTAGTTTGTAAACAGCCAATTTAGTTCTTTTGTACCACCAAGGCCAAGGCGAATAGGTGCACCTGATGCTAATAAAACGAGCCCTGTTATGAGTCGCCCTTGTACATCCACAGCCACATCAAATTTATATGGTTTCAACTTATCTCTAAGCTCCCACCACATGCGCCACATCGTTGGAATATGTAGTTTTTTAGAATGTGCTTCGTATTCATCCCGTTCCCATGGAATGATTTCATCTACATAGGGATTGTTCTTTAAAAGTTCTACCATACTAGGTGTTACAATCCAATGGAGCTTTGCCTCTGAATAGTGTTCTTTAATCCAGCGTGCTGCAGGTGTAGCATGTAGTATATCGCCTATGTAGCTGAGTCGTACAAATAATATATTCATATATATCCTTTTAGTACAAACTAGTATAGGAATAAAGCCTTTATAATGAATCATTATAAAGGCTTTTTCTTAAGATTTCTTTTTGCTATCACTAGAAGATTTAGAAGATGTATCATCTTCTGTTACCTTCGTAGTTTCGTCACTACCATCCTTAATGATAGTTTTTACATCAGACAATGTTAATTCATTGAATGTTGTTGGATGATTGTATTTATAAACTGGTTTGAAGCCTACACCGAGTTTACCAGTGTAAACAGTTAAGGCATTGTTATCCTCATCAACACGAGCAATATAGATAGTTTTATCCATATCAACACCGATTAAGCGGAATCGTCCTGGTGGGTTGATAACACGCCAACCACCTTCAATACCATTAAACATGAAGATATCCCCAGTCTTGGCATTATCATAGAAGAATCTATCTTCATCATAGAATACGCCAATATGACCAATATCTGTAGCTTGCATATAAACGCGACGCGTATCATAGTTAGCATCAGTACGATAAATGCGATATGCGTGTTCTTGAACCTTTACCTTCATATAAACAACGTTTGTCGCTTCAGAATACGCAGCATCTACGATTTTACTGTTACGAGGCAAATCTTCAAGTTTAGTATCTACTTCATGTTCAGGATCATCCGCATTGAGACGAGCCATAACAACCTCTCTAGAGTCATATAGACCCATGATAGCATAGTTACGGTCAGGCATCCAACTAAAGTAACTAATAGAACGGCCCTTCAAATCAATCGTTGTAGGCTTGCTTTCATTAGCCTTATAAATTTTTAAAGAGCTTTCAGTAACAACCGCCATGAACTGACGGTCATAAGATACATATTTAGTTCCTTCCTTTACATCAGGAAAGTTCTTAGTATCATCCTTTGAAGCACCAGCCACATTAAAATCCGTAGTCGGTGCAAACATATATTGATCAAGGTATAGGTACACCCCACCTTGCAGAAGAATACCTACCGCAAAGGCGCTCAGTACACGCGTAAAAGGTTTCATGTGTCCTCCTATTTCACGATAAACGCCGTTGGGATCATGCGTTCCCCTAACAAATCGGCTGGTTTGTTTACTACTTTACCATTGAGGTATAGCGTAGAACTAGAACCACCATCTAAATTCGCTGCAATATAGCAACCTTTTTCATAGAGAATATCTTGTACGTCACGTAATGTAGCGCCAAGAGAATAACCTGGTTGACGACCATCAATTACGAGGAATAGTACTGTACCATCTTTCTTTTGACCGATAGCAGTACGTGGACCTACGCCCCAGCCGCCATCGCCTTCAGTAATCATCTTCTTACCATCTACGATAAGAGGTGGGCCAAAGGTAATACCTTCCATGGCTTTCATATCACCAAGTTGTGTTTTGTCATAGTTACCTGCAATAAGGTTACCAGATTTAGAGAAGCCTACAAAGTCTACCGCTTCCTCAGGTCCTACATCTTTACCGATGACATATTCACCATCATGCAAGATAAAGCCATATGGCAAACGGCCTGTACCAGTACCATTAGGATCGTGGAAACCACCGCCATTGATAGCAGCTACCGCATTATTCATCTTCGCAATATTACTTGTAGTATCGCCTTTTTCTTGAATATTAGCAGCTGTACCGACTTCAATACGACGAGGATCTGGAATTTCAAGAATATAGCCTACATAACGAGCAGACTGAATTTTTTCAAGGTTTAAACTCTTATCTTCACGAGCATTAAACTTGAACAAATCTTGGCTTTTAACAACACCAACAGTGCCCAAAATAGATTGCAATTCATCTTCACTGAATAGCCATGTAATGTAATGAGGATGGCGAGATTGCAATATGGCACCAATAACGGCGCGCTTTACATTATTAAACGGTCCAAAGAGCACCACGAATGGTGAGGTTACAACGGTAAATAGGAACACCATGATGATGAACTTTACCCAATTCTTTTTGAACAATGTATTTCTCCTTATAAATCAGTGAAATGCTCGGTGCTAATGCGTTCTTCAAAATGTTTGATATCAACAGCATTACCAACCCAAACACGCAAAATGTTATATGGATTATCACCTGTATGAGCCCAGCCAGATTTCATGGCCATACTCATTTTAATGCCCGCTTTTTTAGTGGCAGCATCGGTGAATTCATTTTTATCTCCATAAGGGTAGCAGAACCAAGGATTATCCTTAATGCCTACTTCTTTTGCAAGAGCTTCTTGAGCCTTCGTAATATTTTCTATTTGCTTAGCTTCAGACAATTGGCCCATTTCGATATGTTGGAACCCGTGATTAGAAATGGTGATACCATTCTTATGCATTTCACGAATTTGATCCCAAGTTAACCGAGTGCCTACATCGCCAGGATTGATAAATACAGTAGCTGCAAAACCATATTCTTTCATAAGTGGATATACGATAGAATACGTATCAGCATATCCGTCATCAAAGGTTAATACAACTGGTTTCTCTGGCACTGCAGCACCATTTACAACGTATTCATACAATTGGTCCATCGTCAATGGATTATAGCCATTATCCTTGAGGAACTTCATTTGTTCTCTGAATAAATCCTCACGAATAACCGCATCATTATCTTTATCGTCGCCAATTTTATGATACATAAGGACAGGAATGCCCGATGGATGTACCATCTTAACTTCTTTTACTGGTGGCGCTGAACTAGTAGGCTCTGTTTTTTGTGAAAGCAGTCCACATCCTGCTAAAACCATTGTCAATGCGACAACTAATAGTGTTACCAATGGAATCCGTTTCATAGGTCCTCCTCTATTAGAACACAATTATATACAGAATATTATAACATTTCTATGAAGAATAGTAAAAACTTCCCCCATATACGTATAGCTAAAACAGATGATTTATAACCTAAAGAGATATATACTCTAAAACACCTTTAACGATAATTTATGTTGTAATCTAGAATGGAATACTTTAAGTTGTAATCTAGAATGGAATGCTTTAATATTCTAATTATAATACAAATCACTAAAATTATACGCTTTTAATCGATAAAGGATTTGCCATGAAAAAACGCTTAGCCCTCTTACAAATGGACGTTCACGTAAACGACGTAGAATATAACTACAATCGCGTTCAAGAGTTACTCACTCAATCACTTACAGAAAATCCTGATATTATTGTATTACCTGAAACCTGGAACACTGGTTTTTATCCATCCACAGATTTAATCAATATTGCCGATAATAATGGGGACCGCACCAAAGCCCTATTAAGTGCATTCACTAAAGAACATAATGTAAATATTGTGGGCGGATCTGTAGCTGTGTCAAAAGATGATCTAGTATTCAATACATCTTATGCATACAACCGTGAAGGTACTCTCGTAGGTGAATATTCCAAAATGCACGGCTTTAGCCCCGCTAAAGAAGACAAATACTTTGCTAGTGGTACTCATACAACTCATTTTGAACTCGATGGGATTCCTTGTAGCACTGTTATCTGTTACGACATCCGCTTCCCTGAGCTTGTAAGAATGGCTGCATTGCCTGGCACAGAATTATTATTTGTGCCTGCTCAATGGCCTACTATGCGTCTACGACACTGGCAAGTACTCAATGAAGTGCGGTCTATTGAAAACCAACTCTTCGTCTGTGCCGTAAACGGCTGCGGCACAGTAGGCCGTGTTCAAAGTACAGGGCACTCCGCGGTATATGATCCATGGGGTACAAACCTACTCGAAATGGACACTAACGAAGGTATTGCTTCCGTAGATATCGACCTCGCTGTAGTCGAAGATATCCGTAACAAAATTAACATCTTTAGAGATCGCAAACCTGAACTCTACAACCTATAACAAAAAGTACATTATAAAGGCACATTGTTTTAACTACCATCTTAAATAATACATATATAGATGGTCTGCGCATAAAACAATGTGCCTTTTATTTTTATTGTGCTGTATTAATAAAATAAATGACTCTAGTCTGCTCTGGATTAACGGCCATACCTGCAACAGTAAACATATTATATAAATAATCAAATTTAAAGATATAGAATGTATAATCTGCGTTAAATGGTTGCTTTACTTCCTTATACGAATAGTAACCTAAATATTTTTTCTGTAAAGCCTTATTTTCATCATTGGACAACACTTTATCAGAACTTAATTGACTAGTATCTTGCTCTAAGTCCAAATCCATTTGATTGTTCATTTGGTTAGAGAGCTCACGATCCACCTTTCGCTTAATATTCTCATTACTTAGCGCCATCTTATATTGATACATATTATTGAATGTATTAGTTACTTCAATCCATTCTTCTGGCAATATAGTAGACAGATATTTTCTATACTTCATCTTAACATCTTCATACGGTTTAATAGAAACACGTTCAGCCTCACCCTTAGTAATAACAACCTTAGCATGATTTTCTGCATCTTGAATATAAGGCTTTAGCTCTGATGGTTTTCCTGTGAAAGAAACTTGAATGTACCGACCATCTTCAATCGCCTTAGGCGGCTTTAAATGAATATCAACCTTCTTGGCAAAAGAAGGTATTTTCTTTGGAAAACCGGATAAATCATTCACTTTATCTACATCTATATGATTGTAATATTCCTTATCATTAACAGGATACTTAATGCTTTCTCTAAAATTAATAGCATCTACAATTTGTTTTTCAATTTCTTCTCGAGTATAAGGATTTTTAATTAAGTCTCGTTGTGGCGTACTTCTTATTTTTCTATTATGTTCCTCAATATGTGCATGCATACGCGATTCTTCATCTCGCTGCTGTAATATTTGTTCGTTATATGTTTTTTTAGCAAGATACATAACGGCATAAGATAATTCTGTTTCACCCGTTACTTTACTTTCCACATAAGGCATAACCTCTAAAGATTGGGCTCTATCAACTTGAGTAGTCTTTGTGCCCAAAGGTGTTCCTACAGATGGAGTAGATACCTGCTCAGCATTTGTTATTCCTATATTAGCAGCCAATGCGGTCACAACAAGTATAAGTCCTTTTAACTTCATTCATATCTCCATTAAATAAACCATATAAAAGAGTTGCTGTACATGTTATATAGCTACTCAGGTAATTTAAAACTCAATAAGGCGCCACATATCCTCTGGAACTTGTTCTAGAGGTTTGTTCTTAGCTATAGCGTCTTTTAGAATATCAATCGTATCTTGTACTTCTTGTTTATCCTTTGTATCTGGATCGTGAAGAACAACACGATTGAGAGAGTCTTGTCCAAATTGTTTTAAGTATTCTTTTTCTACTTGATTAAGTTCACGACGTAAGTATTTCATAGTATATCCTCTATTTGTAAATATCTTTTCTGTGCCCCACTTCTAAGGCTAAAATAATACATCTATCATCATTAATATCAGCAATGACTCTATAATTACCAATGCGATAACGCCACAGCCCTGTCTTACTACCTATTAGTGATTTTCCTGAATATCTAGGATTTTCTACATTATCTACGTTCTTGATAAGCCAATTAAAGAGATAACGTTGTGTTGATTTATCGAGTTTAGAAAATTGCTTGTCAAATCGTTTAGAGAACTCAAGTTTATAAGCCATATTTTGCACGCATTTCCGCCACAGAATAAGTAACAGGATCTTGCTTATATTCTGCTAATGCTTTT
The DNA here is from genome assembly GCF_013393365.1 of Veillonella nakazawae. Taxonomy (NCBI): domain Bacteria; kingdom Bacillati; phylum Bacillota; class Negativicutes; order Veillonellales; family Veillonellaceae; genus Veillonella; species Veillonella nakazawae. The sequence goes on along the minus strand of NZ_AP022321.1, from coordinate 440,275 downwards.
TGACCTACCTTAAGATCAAATTCATCTTCAATCTTTTCTAGTAAAGCCTTCTTAAAGAGAGTAGAAAGTGTTTCATCCATAAACTCGGCATATGTTTTAAATAACTCTTCTTCTTGTTCATTTAAACGGACTGAAATATTTGCCATATAAAGCACCTCCTTATGTAATACATTGTATTACATAAGGAGGTTTTAGTCTATTCCTTAAACTCACAAACAGCTGCATTTTAATAAAATTTTATATTTAAAAAATTAGAGAATAAAAATGATTTATGGATACATAATACTATAGATTTAATTACGCAAATTAGGCATACAAAAAAGGCACACCACCCTTCTCTCGTCTCTCAGCGGCATGCCTTTTTATGTATATAGTTACTCTCGAACTATATCGTATGTCAGTCTGGCTAACTCTCTCTAAATCCCTTTAACGACACGCCAGTATGTCACCTTTAATATACAATTATAAAATAACTTTGTCAATATTTTATAAAAATTTTATCTTCTTTATTTGCCAATAAATACTTGCAAAAGATTTATATAAATTGTAATATTAATAAATTTTATGACATCAACGCTTAATTTACTACCATTAATCATTTACATAAATCGTCTATAAATGGTATTATTAGCAGTGCACTAGAATTTGGTTATTATGAAAGAAAGGTAATAACTATGTTTTCATTTCTACAACCAAAAGAGGCAAAACCATCGGTTCCACAGAATATGATTATGAATTTATATTACAAATATAGATTTCAATCTCTAGCCGGTATATTTATTGGTTACGCTGCGTACTATATCGTTCGTAACAACTTTGCCTTATCAACTCATTTTTTATCAGATATCTTACACATGAGCAAAACGGAAATCGGTTTGCTATCTAGTGGTATGCTTATCGCCTACGGTCTAAGTAAAGGCTTCATGAGTAGTCTTGCTGACAAAGCTAGCCCTGCAAAATTTATGGCTTTCGGTCTTATTTGCTGTGCAATAATCAATATTTTTATGAGCTTTGCCGACAGCCTCGCTTTCTTCTTAGTATTAGTAGTTCTTAATGGTTTTTTCCAAGGCTTTGGTGTAGGCCCATCCTTCATCACACTCGCTAAATGGTATCCAAAACAAGAACGTGGTCGCTTTGGGGCAATTTGGAATATCTCCCATAATCTTGGTGGCGGTATCGTAGCACCAATCGTAGCTGCTGCGTTATACTTCACCACTACTGATCACTGGCAATTAGGCAGCTACGGTATTCCTGCAATTATTGCGATTGTAGTAGCTGTTATTATTGGCTTCTTGATTAAAGAAAGTCCAGAACGAGAAGGCTTACCACCAACTAGTGAAATCATTGCCGATACAGCTCATAAAGCACATAGAAGTGCAGAAGCACCTCACCTAAGCACAAGACAAATTTTTGTACAATATGTATTAAAAAATAAAAATGCTTGGTATGTGTCTCTAGTTGATACATTCGTTTACATGATTCGTTTCGGTATGCTTACATGGTTGCCTATTTACTTATTACAAGTAAAAGGCTTCTCTAAAGCAGAAATGTCCATCGCATTCTTATTCTTCGAATGGGCAGCCATTCCTTCTACAATTTTTGCAGGTTATATTTCCGATAAATTCTTTAAAGGTTATCGTATGCCACCAGCAATCATTGCAGTAAGTATTATCTTCTTCTGTATCTTTGGCTATTGGCAAAGTGAATCCCTATTATGGGTTACATTCTTTGCTGCTGTCGTAGGTTGCTTAATCTACATTCCTCAATTCTTAGCATCTGTACAAACTATGGATATTGTACCTCCATTCGCTGTAGGCTCTGCCGTTGGTCTTCGCGGCTTCATGAGTTACATCGTCGGTGCCAACCTTGGTACAACACTATTCGGTGTGTTAGCAGATAAATTTGGTTGGAATGCAGGTTTCTATCTCTTGTTGGTAGCATGTGTTCTTTGTGTTACATTCTGTGTACTTGCACACTTTGGCGCAAAAGAATTAGATGCTAAAGAAGCAGAACTTGAACAATTACAACCAGCTGAAGCAAACAGCTAACAACTAAATTCTAGAGCAAACCAAAAGGTAGCAACATATATTGTTGCTACCTTTTATTTATTCTTAAAGAAATTTGCCAAAAACCAAATAATTGGCCCTATGAATCTCACCTTCTTAACAGTATCCATTTTATCTAGAATAGCCTTAGTTATCTCTGCATTGCTTTCAAGCAACACATATTTTTTATCAACATAAACACCTTTGGAATACTCTGTCGTATGAGTCCGTTTTTCAATAGTAAGTATATGAGTGCCATTATCATCTTCATACTCTTCATAACGAGAGAAAGCACCAATATCTATATCCATATCTATATCCCCTCTTGTACCTATTGCCATCTGATAACTTCGATGAACTACGTTCATATCAGATGGTATTACTTTGCCACATAACTTTGTAAACTGATATACATCATGTTTTTCATTCCAACTGATCCAAAACTCAGCATTATTCTTATGTTTAACCAACTTATACTTATACCAAATTTTCCTATGAGTATCAATGTAACGAATTTTGCCTAGGATCGTATATAACTCATTTCGGATACGCAATGTATCACCATAGTTAAATTTCATAAAACACTCTCATTCTCAAAACAATTTAAATTATTAATTACTATGATTGTACATATAATATGAAATTCTGCCAATATGGATATAGTAAAAAGGTAGCAACATATATTGTTGCTACCTTTTATTTTTACAATCAACCTTGTTGGCAGAAATAAATGATATAGTTACTATCTGGACTGACTGCAGCACCTAAAGAATAGGGATGATTCCAACTGCCACCAAAATCAAATACATATAATACATAATTATCAGGTATTTCTACTGAATCTTCATTATATGACAATCTATGCAAATATTGTTGCTGAAGCTTTCGATTTTCTTTTTCAGTATAAGTTGGATACACTTTATCTTTGGCACGCTTATTTTCATAATCTTGTTTAGGCTTTAATGCATCTCGCGCATCTTCTATTCGTTTACGAGTTTCAAAATATCTCTTATACTTTGCACTTTTGTCTTCATCTGCAATCTGTACCTTATTAAATTCTGCTAGCACTTGATTTTCTAACTCATATATTTCATCTACAAATTTATCAATTGGATGGTCTTGTCGCTCTTGTATAAATTTACCCATCGGCACAGTTGTATTCTTTACAGTCAGTATCGACCTTGGGATTAATGCAGATAGGGAATCTGCATAGTCCATCTTCGAATCAATAAATTGTTTAACATACACATGGGATAAATCAGATTTTAAAATAACCACTTTAGAGTTAGAACGTGCTTCATCAATATATGGCTTTAATTGTTCCGGTGTACCTCCAAATGTAAGTTGTACGTAAGCCCTGCCTTGAAAAAAACTTGGATTACTATGCATATGAATATTTTTTGCAAAACCAGGTATTTTCTTTGGGAAACCAGGAATCATAGGCATCATTTTATAATCTTTGGGATTATTGATAGGATACTCAATTAATTCTATAGGTTTCAAAAGGCTCTCTAGTGACTCTTTTATTTCCTGTTTAGAGCGAACGGTAAATAAATCATGCCCTTTATTTTGATCTAAATACTCTCGAATTGCCTTTTCATTTGCTTTATCCCGATCAGCACGCGTCCTATAATCTTTAGTATTAATGGGATTTGTTAGCTTAATCTCTCCTTGACCATTCTTTTTCATATATGGGCTCACGATGCGTAAAGGTTTTTCTCGACCACCAATAAAATAACCTTGATTACGTGTTGATTCAGTATTATAGTTTTTAATTTCTTTTAGTGCTTGTTCATCCTTATCATTATAAAGTGGATCAAACGTTTTGTATTCACTACCAAAATCAGTTTTTTCTGATATTTTTAATCGCTGAGAAGCGTGCTCCTTCTCCTTCCGTTCTAATGTAATTTCATCTTCAATTGAAAGCTTTTTTGGATTTATAGATTTATCCCTTATAACAGCTTTAAAAGCACCAGGAATAATCTCAATAAAATCTAATTTCACAGGAGCTTTAGTTTGTACAGGCTGATTTGACTTTGCATTATTTTTCAGTTCAGCACTGGTATTGGGGTTTACTCCGTCCACTGTTGCCGCTAAACTAAACTGACTAGATAATGCTAGTGAAAGCAGCATCAATACAAAATATTTTTTATTCATTTCTCTCTCCTATATATACCTACAACTTTTAAAGTCATAGTAAAAAGGACCTACAGCAAACTGTAGGTCCTTATATTTTGGTGCGGTTGGAGGGACTTGAACCCTCACGAGCGTACGCTCACCACCCCCTCAAGATGGCGTGTCTGCCATTCCACCACAACCGCATGGAATACAAATGGTGCCTCAGGACAGAATCGAACTGTCGACACACGGATTTTCAGTCCGTTGCTCTACCAACTGAGCTACCGAGGCACGTTTTTTTGTAAAAAAAAATGGCGACCCCGATCAGATTTGAACTGACGATCTTCGCCGTGACAGGGCGACATGTTAACCGCTACACCACGGGGCCGCGTATCAACTCTCGTTGACTACTCGTATATATTAACATGAGGTAACCTACTATTGCAAGTACTTTTTTCTAATTTTTTGATGAATTTTTCTAAAATATGTGAAATTTAGAACTATCTACTAAAAATCGCAAATATTAGCCATTTATTTTCAGTATGCTTGAATATACTTCAAATTATGCCTATAATCATAGAAATTAAAATCACCATCACCTATAAAACGGATGCTTTTCTGATTTGTGACTTTGTCACGAACCAGCTTAAGGATAATAATAAAATTGGCACCTAAAATTCTACAAGGGAACTTTAGGTGCCAATTCAAATATAACTATACTAAATTAATTATTATATAGTATTTCTACAGATATGATACTAATTATAAATGATCCCAAGGACCGTCACGCAAGTCTTGTTCCCAGTAATACTCAACCTTCATATCACTGCGTTTAACCTTATCAAACATCTTAGAACGTGCCGAAGTCATCATATTTTCACTATGTTTACCACCAAAGTACGCATATCTAGACTTACCTAAAGTATACATAACAGATACATAAGGTTCCACAGAGCTAATATTACTTTTACCAATTCCTAAGTCTACAGAGATATGAGGCGTCACATTCATTTTAGCGCCTACCTTTAGCCCATGTATAGACTGCCACTTATGTTGGTCAATATAGAACATCTCTGTTGGCTGTTCTCCTGGTGCTTTTGTTTTCCAATGATATCCTTCCACATAACTAGATAGCCAACGAGCATTCTTATAATCACGTGTATACCGTATATCAAAGCCATCCAATACATGTTCATAAGAATATCGGGGTGTTCTACGAATACCATCAGGTGGTGTACTAAAGCTATCATGGAAAATTATTGCCCGTGGTACTTGACGCAAAGGTGTGTTAATGTCATAAGGTCCCACCTTTTTTTCTGATAGTCCATGGTATACATTGACACTAATCGTATTTAGACCAGCTACATATTCTAATCCTGCACTAACACGAGAAAATTTATCCTTAAAAGCATAGTCATAGAATACATTGGCACCGACGTAGGCATGCTCATGTGTACTAAGACGACGATAGCCAATACCAGTAGTACCGACAACACCAAGAGTATCATGTTCTACTACTTCACCTTTATCAATATAACTTCCTTGACCGTCAATTCTTCCAAGATCTGCGTCCGACCCATTCCAATATGTAGTAGTGGAAACTTTTTCGCCACCATTACCATCTAAGCGACCTTGTACAAACACCACGGATTTTCCATCTTTACCATATTGTTTTATGGGTTGTAATGTTTCTATAAAATACTTTGAGTTCATTTTCTGCTTAGAGTTATGATTCCGGTAATGGAATCGTGAATCATAGCTTAGATTATTATCGGTCATTTGTTTATTAGGCATTGCATAGTCATGATAAGAATCTTCCTGAGTCCCTTTGAAACCAATACCTATATCCGTACGATCCATCCAGCTTGATTGAACTGTTTCCCCATTATCCTTATCTGCAGCAAAAGCACATGTAGCAAAGCTAAAAGTCAATGCCGTGCATACTAAAGATTTGATAATAACCCTTTTACTAACCATAATCTACCCCTCTTTTATATGAAAATTTCATGAAAGATACTTTTATTATATATCCTTTAGCCAGCTAAAGCAATAATATATCTTATCCACTTTACAGCATATATATTCTTTATAGTTTATTAGTGCATATATTTGAAAGTTCTATTATTTTAAGTATCACTAATTAATAATTATAGTGAAGGGTCTTTGACTATGATAAAATAAATATATATTATATAAATAATAAGAATGTAATATAAAATACTTTGGAGCAATACAATGAAATCAAAATCACTTATAACCATCTTAATTATTGCTATTGTTGGTGCCTTAGCAGCAGCGTGGTATTTCATGTGGTACATTCCCCACACACCAGCTTATACGCTAAAAATTATCCATCAAGCCGTACAAGATAAAGATGCCGATGAAGCCTTACGTCATATAGATACGAAATCTATTGTAAAAAATATATTAGAACGGGAAGGCAATAAATATATAGATACATCCAATCCATTTGGCAAAGCTACTATTGCAGCAGCTAAAACATTTGGTCCATCTTTAATTGAAGATGTGATACGAAAATATATTGAAGATCCAGATAGCTTTAAATCTCAGCCAACTACAACAGACACTAATAATACGGCTCAAAGTGATGACAATATGTCCATGGTCGATCGTCTTGTAGATGGTCGCCTCTTCAAAGAGCATGATGTAGAGGTTAAAAACATTAAATCTGAAGACGATGGAGATACAGCTACCGTAACAGTAACAATCCAAAATAATAAAAAAAATATGACAAAAGATATCCGAGTTTTAATGCGTCACTTAGGTGATGGCACATGGGTTATTTACGATATTCCAGACATGGAAGACTTATATACAGTGACTCGTAAATAGCAAATAAAAAGTAATAAATAATAAGTAACTATTAATTTATACAAAATCTAAAAAGGACAGTAGATACTAAAATAGTATGTACTGTCCTTTTATCATTGCCTATTATCTATTGCTTATTACCTATTCTATTACCGATCAAAGTCCACAATAGATAGTGTTACGGTTACTTGGGAAATAAGTCGCTCTGCATCGTCCATCATATCAAAGCGCCACACATGGGATGTTTTCCCTTTTACCAGTAATGTGCCGTGAGCTGTTAAGGCCCCTTCACATCGTACAGGGCGCAAGTGGTTGGCCGTAATGGATTGACCTACGCCAAATTTATCCGGTCCAATGAGTTCGTTACTCATCATGCCGGAAATGATTTCAGCAAATGCCAAGGTGGCTCCACCGTTTAAATAGCCTTGAGGCTGTTTGTGGAATTCTCCTAAGTTCATTTTTGCAATGCATGTAGTATCGCTCGTCATACGAAGTGCTTCAATTTGTAAGGATTCTATTAAATTCATAGTGTTCGTTTCTCCACACAATACGCTTCTAGTCTATCATCAAAGACGGTTACACCTAAGCCATCTCCATCAGGAACGTGCATAACCCCATCCTTAAAGGTTAAATCTGGATAGATGAAATCTCGTTCAAAATATCTATTAGAATCAGATAGGTCTCCTGCCATATAGGAATCACCTAGAGCCGCTAGTTGAGCGTGCAACATTTTAGAAATGCCCGACTCTACCATGCTCCCCACCCAATACGGAATATGACACTCTCTACAAAGATTAATAGCTGCCTTCGTTGGTACGAGACCACCCATGCGGCCTACTTTTATGTTGAGTACGTCAATCAGTCCATACTCAATAGCATAGGATAAATCGTCATAGCCCAAGATGGACTCATCTAAACAGATAGGCGTTTCAATATGCCAATCATCGTTATTAAGGCGTTCCCACTTCCACTCCTTATAGGATTGAAGCGTTGTTATAGTAAAAGGCTCTTCTATACAAGCTAACTTCAAATCGTTAAATTGACGGATCTTATCAATATCATCATAAGAATAGCTTTGGTTTGCATCGGCTGCCAAGACTAAATCAGGATAATGCTTACGTATTAGGGCCATCCGGTCATAGCCGTCTGTAGGATTCACCTTTATTTTGATGCGCTTACAACCATTTGCCACATGAACTTCTACGGCATCTAGCAATTGTTCCATCGGTACATCACCGATAACAACACCACTTTCAATGGTATCTTGTAAGGGCTGCCCCATAATATAGGAAACAGAGTTCACACCCAGTCTCTCACAATGAAGATTGATAAGGGCATTTTCTAAGGCAGCAATGGTCATTGGCATATGATCTCGATTTAGCCAGAACTGCAACTGACGTACATAGGTCATAAGCGGTTTAGGCCGCATCATGCGCAAATTAAAGATATAATCATCTACTAATGTTTTCCAACATGTATCTACGGTTTCCGCTGTATAGAATGGGTCTGTGAAAGCTACACACTCACCATAACCGACATAACCTTGTTGGTCCTCGATGCGGATGACGATCGTTTCTCGTTCTTTTACTTCACCTTTGGCAGTTTTAAAGTTAAACTTTAGTGGCAATTTAAGGCGATATGTAGTTATACTTTTAAAGTTTAAAATATCATTCATAGGCGCCTCAATCTTCTAAACGCAGTTCATTACGCACAATTTTACCTGTGCCATTACGAGGTAATGCGGGTAAAATTTTTACATATTTAGGAACTTTATATTTTGCCAAAGAATTAGTCATAAAGAATAGAATCTCATCAGACGTCATGCTTTCACCATCGTGAAAAGCCATAAAGAGTGCTGGTACTTGGCCCCATTTAGGATCAGGTACAGGTACAACGGCACATTCCTTGACTGATGGCAATGTGTAGACTAAATCCTCTAATTCCTTAGGATAAATATTTTCGCCACCAGATATGATAAGGTCTTTGCGGCGATTCAGAATATATACAAATCCATCTTCATCGACATAACCGATATCGTCTGTATTAAGATCGCCATCAATTGGCTCCTTGTCGATATACCCAGTCATAACCATGGGACCTGTCAAATGGATTTCCCCTACTCCATCCGCATCAGGATTATCAATGCGAATCTGCATTCCTGGTAATGGTCTGCCTACGGAATCTCGTTTATGAGGGTAATCCAATACAGCGAATGTAACGCTTTGACTAAAGGTTTCCGTCATGCCATAGGTCTTGTAAATTGGCAGCGATTTCTTTTCACAAGCATCGATGAGAGCCATAGGAATAAACTCGCCACCTAGCAAAATAACGCGTAATGTATGATGTGTAATCTTCGGTTCTAATTGAGTCAAAATTGTAGGTACGAGAGACATCATATTGATTTTCTCAGATTCAATGAGTTCTAAAACCTTTATCTCATCGTATTTAGGCAATATAGTGATAGCCGTACCATTATAAAGGGAACGCATCAAGATAGATAGACCACTTACATGGAATAAAGGCAATACCATAAGCCAATTATCTTGCTCAGTTTTAGCTAGTACCTCTTTAGACGCTTGTACATGAGCTCTAATCTGTCCCCATCGAAGGGGTACTGATTTAAACTGACCTGTTGTAGCGCTAGTGTTCATAATAGCTGCAATGTCTGTATCATTAAATGTCCAATCAAAGGTATCTTCTAAAACTCGGTCAGATAGAATGGTTTCTAGAGGTTCAAACTCAACAACACACATTGAATCAGGCAGTTGATTCCGTCGGTCTTGACTATGTAAAACGGTGGTAACACCTAATTGTTTCAATTGGTTTTCTATCTCATTAGGCTTAAGATGTACATTAAGTAATAGTACCTCTTTATGAGCTAGCATAGTAGCCAACACATAGATTGCCATAGTAACAGAGTTGTCCGATAAAATGGCCACACGGGAGCTTTCAAGAGGTCGCAATTCACTAGCCACATGAAGCACACCGCCATATATAGCCTTATAGGTATATTCATTTATACATATGCGATCAGGATAGTGCTGTGCACCATACCGTAACCATTCCATCGTCTCACCTCGTATCCAAAGATAATGCCTTATGATTAATGATTAATAATCACAGATATTACAAGAAAGGCGCCTCATATAGAGGCGCACTTGTCATTTTTACAATACATTCCATCCCTAGTACTAAACTAGTACATCTATTCCGATTAAGGGAATTTAGGGAATTGTTTGAAGTTCGGTTTACGTTTTTCTTTAAACGCATCACGGCCTTCTTTTGCTTCATCGATTGTGTAGTACATCAATGTAGCGTCGCCTGCAAATTGTTGTAAGCCTGCAAGACCATCAGTATCGGCGTTGAATGCACCTTTCAACATACGCAATGCCATTGGGGACAATTCAAGAATTTCGTTACACCATTGAACTGTTTCTTCTTCCAATTTGTCGAATGGTACAACACAGTTAACCATGCCCATTTCATAGGCTTGAGCAGCTGTGTATTGACGGCAAAGGAACCAAACTTCGCGAGCGCGTTTATGACCGATCATGCGAGCCAAGTAACCTGCACCATAACCAGCATCGAAGGAACCTACGCGAGGACCAGTTTGACCGAATTTAGCATTTTCAGAAGCGATGGTAAGGTCACATACGATGTGCAACACATGCCCGCCACCAATAGCAAAACCATTAACCATAGCGATAACAGGTTTTGGGATAACGCGAATTAAACGTTGCAAATCAAGAACGTTCAAACGAGGAACATTATCTTCGCCTACATAACCACCATGACCGCGTACGCTTTGGTCACCACCGGAGCAGAATGCTTCTTTATCTTCACCTTGACCGTGGTTTGCACCAGTCAATACAATTACGCCTACTTCGTTATCTTCACGAGCTACTGTGAAAGCATCGATTAACTCCATAACAGTTTTAGGACGGAACGCGTTACGTACCTGTGGGCGATTAATAGTAATCTTTGCAATGCCATTATATGTTTCGTAAATTACATCTTCATAATTACGATCCAATACTTTCCAATCAAATTTGCTCATGGACTTAACCTTTCTTGTGTAAAAAATCTAATACCGCTTGTTCAAACATCTGCGGTTTTTCTATATGTACATTATGCCCCGCCCCTTCGACGATGACATGTTTAAAGTTTGGCAACTTGCCAAATACATCTCTTCCTATTGTAGTATATTTTGTATCTAGTGCGCCACTCACATATAAGCCTTCAACAGAGAATTTTTCTAATTTATCCCCCACATAAGGCATGACACCTTGACCTGAGCCACGCAAGGTACAGGCTAAGGCATACGTACTATTATTGGAACGACGTAGATAGATTAATTCCTCTACACCCTCTGAAAGTTGCTTTTGACTTTCAAAAATAGGAGCCTCCGCCCAACGTGTAGCAAACCAAGCACCATCATGATTTTCAATGTGAACCGCTAAATCTTCATCGGCCTTACGGCGCTCTAATCGCTCAGCGTCAGAGGCGATACCTACAGAGCCACTTTCAAGGATGAGCCCTTTGATTTCACTTTCATATTCCAAAGCGTAGGAAAGGGCAATGCGGGCCCCCATGGAGTAGCCCATGAGGTAATATCTATCACCAACCATATGATAAATAACGGTATGCAAATCCTCTATCATCTTAGGAATTGTATAAGCCTCATCTTCTTCAGGAATATCAGAATCACCATGACCAATCAAATCGATACGGATTAAACGATAGCCTGGCAAGTTAATGGAATCCCAAGTATAACTAGATTCTGAAAATCCATGAAAACATACGATAGGCTCCCCATCGCCTACCACAGTCAAGCCATAGCGATAGTCGCCCAAATCAAAATACATACGCTGCGCGGGATTGCATAAAGCATTATCTACAATACTGCAAAAATACTGACTCATAGTAATGCCTCCATATCAACTGAAACCTTCGTATATTTTTTATGCAATTCTCTGCTATATTCCCTATTTGTAGGAATTTCAATGATATGAACGCCTGTTTCTTGGCTAACATTAGCCAATACAGAACTCAACTCATCGGGGCTGGAGATTTTTGTGTAGCCACAGCCATAGAGTTTGGCAGCCCCACTGTAATCTAAGCCTTGTGATGTGGAGAACAAATAGTCAAAATGCTTTGTCCCCTTTTGAGGTAAGTATTCAAAAATACCGCCTCCATCATTATTATGTAAAATAATGGTTAAGTTTAAATTATGAGTTTTAGCTACAGCCAATCCATTCAAATCATGGAACAAGGATAAATCCCCAGTTACTAAATATGTAGGTCTACCATTTGCTGCTAGCCCTAGAGCCGTAGAAATAGTGCCATCAATACCATTGACGCCTCGATTTCCGTAAAGAACCGCCTTAGATTCCCCACTAAACCAGAAGTAATCAAAGTCCCGAATGGTCATACTATTGGCAACAAAAATTTGTCCATCTTCAGGAATCTGTTTTTGTAGCTCCCGTATGGTTCGGCCTTCAAAGCAATGAGGCTCATCGATAGTCGAGCTTAGTTGTTTCTTACCAGCTTGATCTAAACGTCGCCATATGTTTAAGTACGTATCAGAGTTATTGTTTTTTCCATATACATGGGTAAAGACATCAATACTAGCTTGCACATGCATCGTAGTTTTACCTGTAGGATTCATGGAGTCCATTGTAGAGTTAACCTCGATGTACTCCACATCAGTCCAGCTAGCAATCATCTGTTGCACTCGTTTTGACACAACAATTTGGCCAAACTGAATCACACAATCTGGTTTTAACTCATGCCAAAGAGCTTTCCCTGCTAACAACGCATCATATGTAGAAATCACAACTTTAGATGTACCGCATCCCCGTACATTAGATAGGGGATCCGCCAAAATAGGAGCTTGTAAAGCCTCCCCGAAGGAACGAATCATATCAGCCTCATCTACATCAATTTGAGGGCCTGCTAGGATAAGGATACGCTCATACCTTTCAAGCAAGTTATTTCCCTCACCACAGGCAAATATGTCACTATAGTTTGGCTTAACCACTTTAAAGGAACTGCGACCAGCCTCAAAATGGTTACGGCTCAATTCTGGCACCAATGGTTCAAAGAGAGGCACATTAATATGGACTGGCCCTTTTTTAGTATCCATCGCTTTCATATACGATTTACGAGCCACTTGGCGAGGATATGTATAGTAATGAGCCTCTTGAGGCACAGCTAATTCTTCAAAATAATTGACCGCAGTGCCAAAGATTTTGTGCTGATCTACAGTCTGAGGAGCCCCTACATGCAATAATGTATGAGGTCTATCAGCAGATAGTACAATGAGCGGTACCCCGCTATATTGAGCTTCCAAAATAGCTGGCAAATAATGAGCCACAGCAGAACCAGAAGTACATACGAGTATAGTTGGTTCCTTATGTGCCTTTGCAATGCCTAGAGCCATAAAACTAGCAGAGCGCTCATCTATATTCATATAGGTTTCAAATCCTTCATGCTCCTTGAACAGCATGGCCATCGTCGTAGAACGAGAACCAGGGCTAAACACCGCATGACGGACGCCGAGTTGATAGAACTCGTCTACCAAGGCAGCAATATATTCATTCATTATATTCCCTTTCAAACACCCCTAAAGGTACGGAAACAATTATAAGGCATCAAGAATGGTGCGCATTTTATTATTAGTTTCAGCGTATTCTTCATCCGCATCAGAATCGGCTACAACACCACATCCTGCATAGGCATACAATACATTATCCATGATAAGAGCAGATCGAATAGCAACTACAACGATGCCGTCCCCCATATCTTTCATAAAGCCAAAAGGGGCTGCGTACATGCCACGTTCATGAGATTCATACTCTTGTAATAAGGCTAGCGCCTTTTCTCGAGGTTCACCACCAAGGGCTGGTGTAGGGTGTAATAACTTAGCCCAATCCACAAGAGATTTTGTACTATCCTTTGCGGTAATTATGGTACGCAAATGATAGAGGTGCGACAACTCCATAATGCCGGTTTCCCCCACCGTAACATGTGGAGTAATTTGTCTCATCGTATTCACGATACGATCGCGAACGATATTATGTTCTACAAGATTTTTCTTATTAGTTAGTAATTGTTCCTTAGTCCACGCGTTAGGACCATCCTTTGGAGCAGTGCCCGCTAAGGCATAGCTTAATATTTCACTGCCGCGATGGCGGACTAAAATTTCTGGCGATGCCCCTACAAAGGTACGCCCATCCTTTTCATAGCCAAAGATAAAGCAATTAGGATTATTATCCACTAAGTTAGCCAAGATACTTGCCACATTATATGGTGTTTCGCTAGTGAATTCGACCTCACGAGAGGAGACGACCTTAGTCATCTCACCGCTGTTAATACCATTGGCAATAGCATTCATCAAACGATTCCAATCCGCCTTATCATCACTGGTTTCTTTGTAGTTATGATGAACTCGAGGTACCTCATAATTCTCAATAGGTACACTTTCACCAGCATGTAGATAGAAGGACTCTCCATTTTCTACGATGTAATAATGGGTAAAAGCAATCATTTCATGGCCCATATTAGACCATTTAGGGTCTTTTACAGTATCAAAAAAAGTATCCCCATAAAATACATAAGCGTAATTATGGCGATCGTTATCATCTTTAACCGTCGCTAGACGTTTAGCGCCCACAACGATGCGGTCACTTTGGCGATCCACCCAAAACACACGTTCTTCATTGGGGAAATTCATCCAAAATGATACCGGACTATTCAGTTTTAACGGTTCTTTGTTATATTTCATAGTTGTATGTCGCTATACGAAAAATAGACTATAGTAAAAACACCTAATATGTAGAAGATGTACTTCTACATATTAGGCGCCATCAATAGGTTTCAAAATTTTGAGATGAGCCTAACGCCATCACACGTCGATGGGCCCTCTTTATATCTACATTATTATAACATAGGTAACCATTAAAAGGTAGAAAATAAAAACCTCTACACCACATGTAATATACATGAGTGTAGAGGTTTTACTTTGTTCAAAACGTTTTTTTGCTGTATTTAAAACGCTGTTACTGTATTCAAAACACTTTTTCTTTATTTGAAAGCTTTCGCCCCAATATCTGTACGATATTGCATGCCCTCAAAATCAATGTGTTCTATACGTCCATAAGCTCTATCGAGCGCTGTTCTAAGGTCTTTACCAAGACCTACAACGCCAAGAACGCGGCCGCCATTTGTGACATATTCGTCTCCAATAAGTTTTGTACCAGAGTGGAATACGATGGTTGTATCATGTTGTTTTATATCACCACTAATAATATCACCTTTAGACGAAGTTTCAGGATATCCCTTAGAGGCAAGAATAACACATGCCGCCGAAGAGTCTTTCCATTTCACCATATCAGCTGTTAATGTGCCTGTGGCACAAGCCATCATAATTTGACCTAAGTCACTATCGAGTAATGGCAATACTACTTGTGTTTCAGGATCGCCAAAGCGGGCATTAAATTCTACAACCTTAGGGCCTTGAGGTGTAATCATAAGACCTGCATAGAGACAGCCCACATAAGGCATCCCCTCTTTCTCCATGGCAGCTACCATAGGTTCTAAAATTGTCTTCATCGCCTCATCTCGTAATGCATTAGTAAGTACTGGCGCTGGTGCATAGGTACCCATGCCACCAGTATTAGGACCTTTATCTCCATCAAAGATGCGTTTATGATCTTGGGAAGCAATCATAGGAACTACAGTCTTGCCATCTACAAAGGCAAGCAAACTCGCTTCTTCACCTTCCATGAATTCTTCGATAACAACGGTACTACCAGCTTCTCCAAAACGATTACCACTAAGCATGTCTTCTACAGCTACATTTGCTTCTTCGATGGTCATAGCCACCACAACGCCCTTGCCAGCCGCCAAGCCATCAGCTTTCACCACGATAGGAGCACCTGTTTGACCGATAAATTCTTTTACTTCATCCACCTTGTGGAATACACCATAGGCAGCAGTCGGTATGTTATATTTTTTCATAAGGTCTTTGGCAAATACCTTTGAGCCCTCTAGTTGAGCAGCTGCTTTAGATGGGCCAAATACAGGAATTCCAGCTGCATTGAGTGCATCTGCTAGTCCTGCTACAAGAGGAGCCTCTGGACCAACAACGACTAAATCAACGTGACTATCTTTCAAAAAACGAATTAAATGATCGCTTTGCTGCCAATCAATACCGACTAGCTCTGCACAATCTGACATAGCCGCACTGCCAGGAATGGCATATACCTTTGTTACGCTAGGGCTGATGGACAATCGCCATGCCAATGCATGTTCGCGGCCGCCGCTACCGATTACACATACTTTCATAAATCCTCCATCGACGCCTAAACGCCATCAATACATCATTTATGTAAGCACCTATATCCTCTATAACCATCATTACACATCAATGATTACGAGCTAGTGCTCGACTGTAACCCTCAATCAGGCTAAACAAATTAATGTTTAAAGTGACGAATGCTTGTAAATACCATAGCAATGCCTGCTTCGTCGGCCGCCTTGATGGATTCTTCGTCTCGAATAGAGCCACCCGGTTGAATAATGGCTGCAATACCATGTTTTACTGCTGTTTCTACAGTATCCCCAAATGGGAAAAATGCATCAGATGCTAATACGGCCCCTTTAGCGGCTTCACCAGCTTGTTCAAGAGCAATTTTTGCAGAACCAACGCGGTTCATTTGACCCGCCCCAACACCGAGGGTACGTTTTTCATTGGAAATCAAAATCGCATTGGATTTTACGTGTTTTACGAGCTTCCAAGCAAATTCAAGAGCTTTCCATTGTTCCTCTGTTGGCTGTACCTTTGTAACCACTTTATAGTTAGCGCGGTCTTCTTGAATATCATCTTCTGTTTGCACTAATAGACCACCAGAAACCTTTTTCACTGTTACTTGGCCAGATTCAGGTTTAGATAACTCGATGAGGCGAATATTTTTCTTTCCTTCAAGGATGTCTAATGCTTCTTTTGTGAAAGCAGGTGCCATGATGACTTCTAAGAAAATTTTACTCATTTCTTCTGCAGTAGCAGCATCTACTTCACGGTTTAAAGCAACGATACCACCAAAGGCGGATACAGAGTCTGCTTCGTAAGCATTTATATAAGCATCATGCAAGGTAGCTGCCGTCGCTGCGCCACAAGGATTTGTATGCTTAATGATACATGCTGCAGGATCGGTAAACTCCCACACCATATTCCAAGCCGCTTCCATATCTACGATGTTGTTATAAGAAAGCTCTTTGCCATGGAGTTGTTTCAAGGCCCCCATGCCATGAGCCGTACCGATTTCTTTGTAGAATGCCGCTTTTTGATGCGGATTTTCACCATACCGAAGGTCAGTTACCTTTTCATAAGCACTTAAATATTCAGGTGGTGTAGGACCTTCGTCTAAGACACCACTCATATAGTTAGCAATGGCTACATCATAAGCTGCAGTATGAGCAAAGGCTTCCTTTGCAAGACCAAAACGATATTCTTTAGGCAATTCACCATGTTCTTTAAGCATAGCTAAGATTTCATCATAATGATTTGGATTTACAACGATACCTACATACGCATGGTTTTTCGCAGCAGAGCGCACCATGGAAGGACCACCGATATCGATATTTTCAATAGCTTCCTCTAAGGATACATTTGGTTTTGCAATGGTTTCACGGAATGGATAAAGATTGACAACCACAAGGTCGATTGGTTCAATGCCATGATCTGCCATAGCTTTTTGATGTTCCCCGTTATCACGGATTGCCAAAATACCACCATGAACCTTGGGATGCAAGGTCTTTACACGGCCGTCCATCATTTCAGGAAAACCAGTCAACGTCTCAACCGCTTTGGCTGCAATGCCTGCATCGGTTATGGCTTTAAGGGTCCCACCTGTGGAATAAATGGTTATACCTAATTCAACTAATCCCTTTGCAAAGTCTACAATACCTGTTTTATCAGAAACACTAAGTAATGCATTTTTAATCATCTAACGTCTTCCTTTGCTTACATATCAATCTTCAATATATACAACACGCCCTTTTATGGTGAGCTTATCTTCACAAAATAGTTGCAATGCCTCTTTATACGTTTTATGTTCGATAGGCAATAATCTGTCACTCAAGGTATCCTCTGTATCATCGGGTAATAGAGGAACCGTATTCTGCATAATGATAGGCCCCGTATCCATTCCTGCATCAACAAAGTGTACCGTACACCCTGTAATTTTTACGCCTCCGTCAATGGCTTGTTGATGACCATGAAGGCCTGGAAATGATGGTAACAGAGCAGGATGAATATTTAATATACGATGTTCATATCGCTCTATCAAAGGAGCACCTACAATACGCATATAGCCTGCCAAGACGATACCATCAACCTTATAAGGCTCTAAAGCATCTAGTTGAGCCTGTTCGAAGCTAGCTTTAGAATCATAGTCGCTACGTTCCATAACAATAAGTGGAATATTCCAAGATTTAGAACGTTCCACAATTCCTGCATTGCCGTGATCTGTAATGATTACAACAAATTCACCATTAATATAGCCTTCTTGCATGGCCTTATACAGTGCTTCACCATTAGAACCACGACCACTGGCAAAGAGGGCTAATCTCTTTTTAGAATTACGCATCGAACTCAGCCCCTTTAAGGACAACAGGACCATCACCACTTACAATGCAGCCAATTTCATATACCGTTTCACCACGACTAGAAAGGTTTTCTTTAACCGTTTCTACATCCTTTTGATCAACGATAACAATCATACCAATGCCCATGTTGAAAGTACGGTACATTTCAGGCCAGGCAACATTGCCCCATTCTTGTAGTTTTGTAAATACAGGTAGTCGTGGCCATGTAGTGACATCAACCTCTGCAGTAACGCCTTTTGGCAATACACGAGGAATGTTTTCATAGAAGCCACCGCCGGTAATATGAACCATACCTTTTACAAGCTGTTGTTCAATCAATGGCAATACAGCTTTAGGATATAAACGAGTAGGCGTCAATAATTCTTCGCCTAAGGTTTTACCAAACTCTGGAATTTTTGTATCCATAGATAATTGTTTATGGTCAAATACAATTTTACGAACCAAGGAGAAGCCATTAGAATGTACACCAGACGATGGCAGACCTAAAATTACGTCGCCAGCTTTGATACTTTCACCAGTAATCAATTTAGGACGATCAACAATCCCCACTGCAAAGCCCGCTACATCATAGTCATCATTATCATAAAAGCCTGCCATTTCAGCAGTTTCACCGCCTAGTAAAGCACATCCGGACTCTTCACAAGCCTCTGCCACACCGCGCACAATATCTGCTACTTTCACAGGATCAAGTTTACCAACTGCAATGTAATCGAGGAAGAATAAAGGCGTTGCACCTTGCACAAGAATATCATTAACACTCATGGCTACGCAATCTTGGCCAATTGTATCATGCTTATCCATCATGATAGCTAAACGTAATTTGGTACCTACCCCATCTGTACCGGATACGAGCATAGGGTCAGACATAGAGTGACCAGCTAAGGAATAGAGGCCCCCAAAACCACCTAAATCACCTACAACGCCAGGTGTATAGGTGCGTTTTACGGATTCTTTCATCAATTCTACTGCGCGATTACCTGCATCGATATCAACGCCTGCATCACGATAGGTTAAACTAGTTTTATTCGAGCACATATTTGACCCCTTCCTCTTGTTCCGCAGGAACCTCTACACTGTAATCACCATTAAAGCAAGCAAAACATAAATCATTAGGCGCTATATCAGATACGGCACGACATAAGCCTTCACGAGATAAATAATGTAATTTGTCAGCATGAATATAATCTTTTATTTCATCTACTGTATGTGTGGCAGCAATTAGCTCTTTACGCACCGACGTATCAATACCATAGTGACAAGAATACTCAATTGTTGGTGAGCTTACACACATGTACACCTCTTTAGCGCCTGCTTCCTTTAGCATTTTAACGATAATACCACTCGTAGTACCGCGTACGATAGAATCATCGATAAGGACAATCCGTTTGCCTCCTACAATGTGGGGCAATGCATTAAGCTTCATACGAACAGCTAATTCCCGTTCCTCTTGATTTGGCTTGATAAAGGTACGACCACTATAGCGGTTTTTAACAAGACCTTCTGCAAAAGGAATACCTGATGCACGGGCATAGCCTAGTGCTGCTGTAGTGCCAGAGTCAGGAATAGACATAACAATATCTGCATCGTATTTAGTTTCGTTATATAATTCACGCCCCATATTAAGACGAGATTGATATACCGATTGACCATCGATATGGCTATCGCCACGGGCAAAATAGATATATTCAAAAACACAAAGCTTTTTGTCAATTTTCTCTGGTTCTGCATAGATAACACTACGTACACCAGAGTCATCAATAATTACCATTTCGCCTGGATCGATGTGACGAATAAACTCGGCTTTTATAGCATCTAAGGCACAGCTTTCACTAGAGAGAACATAGCCATTTGCTGTTTTACCTAAACAAAGAGGTCTAAAGCCTTGGGGATCACGCACACCTACCAAGGAGTCGTTCGTAGTAATAACGAGAGAGAAGGCTCCTTCAATTTGACGTGCCGCATCGGCAATGCGTTCCTCTTGTGTCTCAGCTTTAGAGCGAGCAATGAGGTTTACGATAACCTCAGAATCCATTGTCGTTTGAAAAATAGATCCATCCGCTTCAAGACGTTTACGAATGGCTAGGGCATTCGTTAAATTACCATTGTGAGCTACCGCAATTTGACCACCTTGGTAATGAATTACTAAGGGTTGGATATTGCGTGGATTATTGGAACCTGTTGTAGAGTACCGCACATGACCAGTCCCCATATGGCTTGGTAAGGATGGTAGTTCTTTAATGGCCTCAGTCAACAAGCCCATACCTTTTTTTAGTTCTACATCATGACCATCGGTAACGGCAATGCCCGCGCTTTCTTGTCCACGGTGTTGGAGCGCAAAGAGTCCCCAATATACATAGCGTGCTACATCAATGGTTCTATCATAGACACCGAATACACCACACTCTTCATGCCATTTATCAAAAACTGGATCGTAGTTCATTGTGCCCCCTTAGGCGCGTTCGCCAGTAAGACGGAATAACATTTCCTTGTACGCTTCTTCAATATTGCCAAGATCTCGACGGAAACGGTCTTTGTCGAGTTTTTCACCTGTTGTAGCATCCCAGAAACGGCATGTATCAGGAGAGATTTCATCGCCTAATAATACTTCACCATTATGTGTACCAAATTCTAATTTAAAATCTACAAGGGTTACATTTTTAGTAGCCAAGAATTTTTTCAAAATATCGTTTACTTTTAAAGTGATAGTAGAGATTACATCAAGTTGTTCTTGAGTAGCCCAGCCAAGTGCTGTGATTTGGGATTCATTAGCAAATGGGTCACCTAATTCATCATTTTTGTAGCAGAATTCAAGAATTGGATGTTTAAGAGGAGTACCTTCTTCAATACCAAAGCGTTTAGCCATAGAACCAGCTGCAATGTTACGAACGATAACTTCTAGAGGAATGATATCCAACGTAAGTACTGTTTGATTACGATCATCTTCGCGACGAACGAAATGAGTCGGAACGCCTTCTTTTTTCAATAATTCGAAGAAGAAGGAAGAGATTTTATTGTTCAATACGCCTTTGCCAAGGATAGTATCATGTTTCTCGCCGTTAAATGCGGTAGCATCATCTTTGTAATGAACAATGTACTCGTCTTTGTTATCTGTTTGATATACTTGTTTTGCTTTACCTTCATACAATAATGTTAATGTTTCCAAGTTGATGTTAGCCATGATGTGTCTCCTTTTACTCTTATCTATTCAAAGATGTATAAATGATGATGTAAACGCTTCAAACGATTATAGTTTAATGGCACCTTGTAATTCAGCATTGTCCGCTAATACTTTTTCAGCCATATCTTTGCGATACTGTACATATCGGTCTTTCAATTCTTTGTTGAAAGCTGCTCCAATTTGGACTGCAAAAAGTGCTCCGTTTTTAGCACCATCTACAGCCATAGTTGCTACAGGCATACCAGATGGCATTTGAACAATAGCAAGCAAGGAATCGATACCTTTTAAAGCTGTTGCATTAAGAGGAATTCCGATAACAGGCAATGTAGTGAAGCTAGCTACTACACCTGGTAAGTGGGCCGCTGCACCAGCACCAGCTATAAAAGCGATAGCCCCTTCATCTTCAAGTCGTGTAACAAAATCCTTTACAGCTTCAGGTGTACGATGAGCTGAAGCAATAACCATTTCATAAGGAATGTTAAATTCATCAAGTACGGCAGATGCCTTTTTCATTGTGTCTAGGTCAGACTTGCTGCCCATAATAATACCGACCTTCATAGATCCTCCTAATAAAAAAGCCCAGCCGAAACAGACTGGGTCAAATGCGCACAAATAGCCGCCGTAGACTTGCTTTGAGTTTGTTGATTTGCATAGTTCACGGTGCTACCTCCTTCTTGTACACAAATTGTAACACCTAACATTTACAAAATCAACACTATCTTCGAATATTATTTAATTAATTATTTTTATTATTCGTTATATTCCGAACTTTTCAAAAATATTGAATTCAATTATATCTACTTTATTCAAATTGGTTTATTGCAAATATCCTCTCAATTTATACAAAAGCATTCATGCAAAAATGCACTATTTCACACTATATATATTTTTCTGCGAAAGCAAAAGAGGGTATTCTATCTATAAAGATAGAATACCCTCTTTTATTTAATTTCCGAACATTATGCCAGTTAATCTATATTTGTTATTGATTAGTGTGTACCACTTTCAAAAGCAGCTTTCAACTCACCTACAGCTTCAGGTACATAATCTACAATAGAAGACATCAATGCATACATTAATGCAGGTTCAAACGCATCATCACCACACATATATACGCAGTCCAAATATAGACTAGAGTCTTGTTCATCAATATAAAGTTTATAGTTTTTGTATGTCGCATTATCTCGATTGATCAACGCATTTAAGGCAGCCATGTTTTGTGCAGTTACCTTTTCAGGGCCCAATACCAAACGAATAACACTGTAAATACTGTTATCAAGAATGACAAATAACGGCATATCCCACAACGGGGATTTAATATAAGAACGGTATACAACAGTACCGTCTTCATCATCAAAATCCTTACGTTCAAAGGATGTGATTTCTTCGTCTTTTAAAAACTTATCAAATAATAACGCTTTAGGATTCATAACAACCTCTATTAAGCTAAACCAGCTACTTTAAGAATGCCTTTATGTACAGCATCTAAGTGTGGTTGAACAACTTCAAGCAATAAATTAACTACTACTGTAGGATCAAACTGTTCTGTCAAACCAGGAACAGATACATCCATATAGATGTTATTATCTTCATTGCTTACATAGTATTTAGATACTTTATAATCTTGATTTAATGTGTTAAGTTCTTTTAACACAGCAGGAATCACTTTTTCATCAATAGATGTTGTTGTGATAGCTATGCGAGCATAGGAGAATGCAGAATCATCCACAACGATGAATACAGGCAAGCTATGCTCATGAACATCCAAACGGCCGTGATAAACGACTGTATGAAGATCATCTGTCATTTCTTCCTTTGTAAACCAAGAGTTACCACCTTTGTTTAGGTCAGCGATGAGTAAGTCGAATTTTTCTGCTTTTTGATTCATAATTCCCTCTACAAATAATCAGACTATTAGTCTTCGATAAATACACAACCATTGTCTTTAAATTCTTTAATACGAACTAAAGACTCTACACGATAACCTGCATGTTCAAGGCGTTCGCGACCAGGTTGGAAGGATTTTTCGATAGCAATAGCCATACCTACCACTTCATCACCTGCGTCTTCTACCAATTTAGCAAGGCCCATAGCCGCCTCACCAGATGCCAAGAAGTCATCGATGATTAACACTTTTTCACCAGCTGGCAAGAATTTTTTAGAAATAGTAATATCGTAGTTTTCTTCTTTTGTGTAGGAGTACACCACACTATGATATACATCGTCTACCATAAGAATAGATTTTTTCTTACGTGCAAATACTAATGGCACATCAAGTTCAAGCGCAGCCATCAATGCCAATGCAATGCCAGATGCCTCAATAGTAACAATACGTTGTACCCCTGCATCACGGTAACGATCAGCAATTTCTTTACCGATTGCTTTAAACAATTGTGGATCGATTTGATGATTTAAAAAACCATCGACTTTTAGCACGCGATTATTGAGGACAATCCCCTCTTCACGAATGCGTTGTTTTAATAATTCCATGTGCTCTTACCTCCGCAGTATAACTATCTTTAAATTTTAACGTAAATATCCCCTTAGGGTCAACCTATATCAAGTAAAAGCCTTAACAATATGACTAATACAATAACTATCAAAGAGACTTAAAAACTTTCAACTCTGAATTATAAAATTCAACAGGTTTATAACAATATAATATAGCACAGATAAGACTAGTCAAAAATATAAAAAGACACACTTTCTGAAATTTCTCAAAAAGTGTGTCTTATAATTATAAGACCTTATCACGAGTGCTTTCACGATTAATAAGCAAGGATGTGAAGCGCGCCGCTCCTTCAGATTGAGGTACCAAACGAGAACGGACAAGTACAATATCACGGGTCGGTACAGGAATATCTGTATCGATACGCACGATGGAGCCTTCTTGCATCTTTTGTTGCACTACATGGTTAGGCAACATGGAAATACCCATATTAATTTCTACAAGATCGAGCAATACATCGACGCTACCAAGTTCAAAGCGAGGCTTACGGCATGCGCCATGTGTTACTTCATCAAAGAAGGTACGGCTTGCAGAGCCCTTATGTAATAATAAGATAGGCTCGTTAAGTAAGCGACCTTGATCAAAGAAGCCTGCCCCTTTATAGTCAGGGCCACCAACAAATACATCTTGAATTGTAGCCAATGTAGTGACCTCTAATTGAGGATTATCACGCAAGCCTTCATAATCATTAACCACCGCTAACTGAGCCTCTTTATTGAGTACCAACTCTACGCAATCAGGGGATGGACGATTAATAATATGCAATCCGATTTCACTTTCTTGTAATTGCCATTTATGGAAATATGGTAATAAGAAATGGCGACATAATGTATCTGTAGCAGCAAGGTTTAAACTTTCATAAGCTTGGCTAACACGTTCTTGTAATTGAGTCACCCCATTATCAAGGATGGAGAACGCTTTAGCTACCGTATCAAACAACTCTTTACCTTCAGGCGTGAATCCTACAGATTTTGTAGTACGTACAAAAAGAGGCATATTCAGTTCCCCTTCTAATTGTTTAATGCTTTGGCTGATAGCGGATTGAGAAACGCCTAACTCTTTTGCGGCACGGGAAAAGGACAAATATAAGCCTACCCCTAAAAAGGTTCTATATAAATCTGCAGATACTGCCATTTTATTCACCTCTGTTATATACTAATAATAGTGTCTTACTTTTAAATATACATATCATTTACTATATTATAATTATAGACTCTCAATATATAATGAATATGTAGAAATCTTCATGAAAGCCAGGTCCTATGACCTTCATGAACCTTTCATATTTATTAGCATTTCTAATCTTTTCATAAGTAAGATTATCTTTACTTATAAGTCTAGACCGACTATACTTAATTTGTCAATATCCCACAGGGAATTATATACATTACAGGAGGCTACAATGGCTATACAACGATTATTCGTAACAAAACGAGAATCTTTCAACCAAGAAGCACAACGCATGTTACAAACCTTACAACAGGAATTATCTATGCCTGCTACAGGAGTAACCATCTACGAGCGATATGATATCGAACATGTAGATGCAAAAGATTTAGAGGCTGCAAAAAATCTTATCTTCTCCGAACCTCCTGTGGATACAGTATTAGAAGAAATTCCCGCTGTACAAGGTTTCGTATTCGCTGTTGAATATGTACCAGGTCAATACGATCAACGCGCCGATAGTGCTGAGCAATGTATTTCTATGCTAACCCTTACATCTGGCCATATTGTTCGCTGTGCCCGTGTATTTGCTATCGAAGGTACTTTCACAAAAGAACAAGAAAATGCCATCAAAGCATACTACATTAACCCTGTTGATTCCCGTGAAGCAAGCCTTGAATTACCTAACACTTTGGCTCTCAATTTAGAGGACCCAAAACCAGTGGCAACTATCGATGGCTTTACGACAATGAGCGATGCTGAGTTAGAAGGACTTATCAAAAACTATGGTCTTGCTATGACATTAGCGGACCTTCAAATGATTAGACAACAATATGCAGAGGTAGAACACCGGGATCCTACGATTACAGAAATTCGCCTCTTCGATACATATTGGTCCGACCACTGCCGTCACACCACATTTACGACAGAGTTAACGGATATCTCTATCGAAGCAAATCGCTTCACAGGCCCTATTGAAGAAGCCCTAGAAGAATACATGGAAGGTCGTGCTGAGCTCTATACAACTAAGAAAAAAGCGCGTTCTCTCATGGACATGGCTACACTAGCCGTAAAAGAATTACGCCATGCTGGTGGTTTAACAAATCTTGATGAATCCGATGAAATCAATGCTTGTACTATCATCGTTCCTGTTGATGTAGACGGAAAAACTGAAGAATGGTTGTTATTATTCAAAAATGAAACCCATAACCACCCTACTGAAATCGAACCATTCGGCGGTGCTGCTACCTGCTTAGGAGGCTGTATCCGCGATCCATTGAGCGGCCGCGCCTATGTATACCAAGCAATGCGCATCACCGGCTCTGGCGATCCACATACGAGTCTTGAAGATACATTAGAAGGTAAATTACCACAAAAGAAAATCACTCAAGAAGCAGCTCGTGGCTATTCCTCTTATGGCAATCAAATCGGTCTTGCTACAGGTGAAGTAAAAGAATATTACCATCCTGGCTACGTAGCAAAACGCATGGAAATTGGCGCTGTTATCGGTGCAGCTCCACGTAATCAAGTACGCCGCGAAGTACCAGTTCCAGGCGATGTTGTAGTATTACTTGGTGGTAAAACTGGTCGCGATGGTTGTGGTGGTGCTACCGGCTCCTCTAAAGAGCACACGGTAGAATCCCTTTCTACATGTGGTGCAGAGGTTCAAAAAGGCAACGCCCTTACGGAACGCAAAATTCAACGTCTCTTCCGTCGTGGTGAAGTAACTACCCTTATCAAACGTTGTAATGACTTTGGTGCTGGCGGTGTATCCGTTGCTATCGGTGAATTAACAGATGGCGTAACTATTAACCTTGATTTAGTGCCTAAAAAATACGCTGGCCTTGATGGCACAGAATTGGCGATTTCTGAATCTCAAGAACGTATGGCTTGCGTTATCTCCGCTACCGATGTAGATGCATTTAAAGCATATTGCGACGAAGAAAACTTAGAATGTACAGTTGTAGCAGATGTAACTGATACAAATCGTCTAATCATGAACTGGAATGGCGAAACAATTGTAGATATTAGCCGCGACTTCTTAAATACAAATGGTGCAAGCCAACAGCAAGAAGCTATAATAACAGCTCCAGCGGATCGCTCTTACTTCTTACGTGGTTCTTCTAGTGCAGATAACTTTAAAGAAAAATGGCTCGCAGCCGTATCCGATTTAAATACAGCTTCCCAACAAGGCTTAGCAGAACGCTTTGATAGTACAGTTGGTGCTAATACAGTACTCATGCCATTCGGTGGTAAGTTCCAAAAGACACCTACTCAAGGTATGGTCGCAAAATTACCTGTATTAAATGGTGAAACTACTACAGCTAGTATCATGACACATGGCTTTGTACCAGAATTATCCGACTGGAGCCCATACCATGGCGCACAATATGCTGTACTTTTATCTGTCGCTAAATTAGTAGCTCTCGGTGGTCGCCGTGAAGATGCATACCTAACATTACAAGAGTACTTTGAACGCCTCAACTCTAAAGAATCCTGGGGTAAACCTGTAGCAGCTTTACTGGGCGCTTATAAAGCACAAAAAGAACTTGAAATTGGCGCTATTGGTGGCAAAGACTCTATGAGCGGTACATTTATGGACCTTACAGTTCCTCCTACGCTCGTATCCTTTGCAGTTGGTACAGCTCATATAGACAATATCGTAAGTCAGGACCTTAAAGGCGTAGATCATCGCCTCGTATTCTTCGATGTGCCTCGCATGTACGACGACACTCCAGATTGGGATCGTTTCAAAGAAAATTGCGATACCTTGCAAGAACAAATTGAAAAAGGTCGTGTTTACTCTGCTTATGTAGTTGACCAAGGTGGCATCCCTGAAGCTGTCACAAAAATGGCCCTCGGCAATAATATTGGTGTTAAATTCGATAAATATGCTGAACGAGGTATTTTCCAACCTGCTCTTGGTGCATTTATCGTAGAGGTAGATATTAAAGCTGTTAACTATCTCTTAGAGTTACCAGGTTTAAAAGTAATCGGTGTAACACAAGCAAATCCAGTTATTGAATGGGCGGATCAATCCGTATCACTCAAGGAGATCCAAGCAACTTATGAAGCTCCACTCAACGATATATTCCCTATGCATGCTCCAAATGGCTCTGGAGAAGCAGTAGCGTACATCCATGATCAACACGCTAAACCTCGCAGTACATCCTTAGGTGCCAAACCAAAGGTTCTCATCCCCGTATTTCCTGGTACAAACTGCGAATTTGATGCGACTCGTGCCTTCGAACGAGCTGGGGCCGAAACAGATATTGTAGTAATTCGAAACCAAACACCAGAACAATTAAAAGAATCTATCGACGTAATCAAAGCTAAATTAGCAGAATCTCAAATTCTTATGTTCCCTGGTGGTTTCAGTGCTGGCGATGAACCAGATGGTTCTGGCAAATTTATGGCTACCCTCTTCCGTAATCCATACCTGGCTGAAGGCCTAGAAAATCTCTTGTACAAACAAGATGGCCTTGTACTTGGTATTTGTAACGGCTTCCAAGCACTTATCAAATTAGGCTTGTTGCCAGGTGGTCATATTGAAACCTTAACTGCTGACCATCCTACTTTGACGTACAACACAATTGGTCGTCACTTGTCTCGTATGGTTAACACTAAAGTTATTTCTACAAAATCTCCTTGGATGAGCGATGCTAAAGCAGGCGAAATCTACACTGTACCTATCTCTCACGGTGAAGGTCGCTTCATTGCATCCCCTCAACAAGTATTGGAATTCAATAAAACTGGTCAAATTGCTACACAATATGTAGACTTTGATGGTATTGCATCCATGGATAGCCGCTTCAACCCTAACCAATCTGTAGCTGCTATCGAAGGTATTTATAGTCCTGATGGTCGCGTATTTGGTAAAATGGCACACTCCGAACGCTGTGGCACAGGAATTAGCAAAAATATTCCTGGTCAATTAGAGATGCCAATCTTTACATCTGGTGTAAAATACTTCAAATAATTTATGACTATTCTTTCAGGTGAAAGCCTACTCCTTGGGGTAGGCTTTTCAATATTGATTTTTTTCGAAAATATTAGTATTATAAGTTGATGATATATTTACGAACATGAGAATTCGTGTAAACCTATACATAACAAATGTGAGTTAAGAAAGGATTTTATTATGCATTGTGCTCAGAAAATGACCCATAATATCTACTGGATTGGTAGTAATGACTGGACTACAGAACGTTTTGAAAACTTATTCCCTATTCCAAATGGTGTTAGCTATAACAGCTATTTCATCGATGATGAAAAAACTTGTGTTGTAGACTCTGTTGATGCAGAAATTCGCGAAGAATACTTTGACAACTTGACTCATCTTTTGAATGGTCGCGACCTTGATTACATCATTGTAAACCATATGGAACCAGATCATTGCCAAACATTGTTAGACACATTGGAACGCTATCCAAACTGTAAAATGGTTGGTAACGCTACAACATTCCGCATGTTTGAACAATTCTACAATACTCCAAAACCTGACCAATATTACACAGTTAAAGAGGGCGATGAAATTTGCCTAGGTAAACATACTCTTGTTTCCTACACTATGCCTATGGTTCACTGGCCAGAAGTAACTTGTACTTATGAAAAATCTACAGGCACATTGTTCTCTGCAGATGCTTTCGGTACATTTGGTACCGTTAATGGTAACATCTTTGCGGACCAAACAGATTTCATTGCTACATATGAAGAAGAAGCTCGTCGTTACTATACAAATATCGTTGGTAAATACGGTCCTCAAGTACAAAATGCAATTCGCAAAGTTTCTGGTCTTGAAATCAAACGCATTGCTCCACTTCATGGTCCAATCTGGCGTACACCTGAAACAATTCAATACATCTTGCACAAATACTTGCACTGGTCCAACTATACAGCTGAGAAAAAAGGCGTTGTTATCGCCTTCGGTTCTATGTATGGTAACACTCGTGACATTGCACAACAATTGGCTAAACAATTATCCAAACGCGGTGTAACAGATATCAAAATCTATGATGTTTCCAAAACTAACGCTTCCTACATCATCTCTGATGCTTGGAAATACACGAACTTGGTAACAATCGCTCCTACATATAACTTGAACCTATACCTTACAATGGAAAACCTCATCCACGAGTTAAAAGCTCTTAACTTCCAAAACCATAAGGTATCTATCATCGGTAACCACTCTTGGGCATCTGCTGCAATGAAAACAATGGTTGCTCACTTCGAAAACGACTTCAAAGACATTGAAATCGTATCCGAACCACTTGATATCAAATCCTCTTTAAAAGCAGAAGATCTTCCAAAAATCGAAAAAATGGCAGACGATATCAAAGCATCCATCGATGCAGCTGAAATCAAAGAAGTATTATAATACTAACACCCAAAGCCGCCTGAAAAGGCGGCTTTTTCTTATACTTTAAAAGTCTTATGAAAGTTCAATAATTTCACTATTTTTCGCTTGACATAAATCTATCTTTTTCATATACTATACAAGTACCTGTTACACAACAGAATACATGGAGAGGTGTCCGAGCGGCTGAAGGAGCATGATTGGAAATCATGTGTGCGGTTATCCCGTACCCAGGGTTCAAATCCCTGTCTCTCCGCCATAGCAAAAGCAGTGCCTATGCACTGCTTTTTTTATTATCTAACATTAAGAGGTGATACCTAATGTATCACCTCTTTTTATATCTCTTATATCAAACTTTAAAGTATTACATTTTACTACTGCCAAACGGCTAAAATGAAGAAGGCTATCGACTTAACATCGATAGCCTTCTTTATTTATATCATTAGTTTATATTACTATTTATGAATTTTTCTAGCTATATCTCTAATGATTTCAGGTGTTGTTCTACAACAACCACCTATGATATCTGCCCCAGCATGACGCCATACATCAACATAATCTACAAATGATGCAGGGTCGCCATACCAGGTCTTAGTTTCACTATCATAGCTTTCACCAAGATTAGGGTATACAGCAATTGGTTTATCCGTAACAGTACGAATATCCTTAATCAAGGACTCTACATACTCTGGTTTCGTACAATTGATGCCAATACCAGTTATAGGTCTAACCTTATCGATCATTTCTGCACATTTAATGATAGTTTCCCCACTAGAAACATGATGTTCATCCTTACAAGAGAAAGCAATCCAACCAGGAATCCCTCGCGATGTATATGGATCAGACATAGCTCGAGCAATGGCAATGGCTTCATCATAAGACGGTATTGTTTCAAAAGATAGTATATCAGGATTTTCTTCACAGAATAAGGCTAAGCGAGGTATATGGAACACCTCAAGATACTCAGTTTGTACACCAGGATATCCACGGTACTCAGAGCCATCCGCCAAAAAAGCTCCATATGGGCCTACAGAGACCGCTACCAGTGGTTTAGGCAATGCACCTTCAGAAAAATATCTAATGCCATTTGGGGTCTCTTCTCCCAGTGTAATACCACGCAATGTAAGTGCCCCACTCGCCTTAGCCTCTACAAACTCATTGCGAGCTTGTACTGCCAAGCGAACAGATAATTTTACAAGTTCAATAGCCTCTTCCGTACCAAATCCTAGGCCTTTAAAGCCAGCTACCGTTGCTTGATACCCAGAACTTTGAATGATATCCGCCCCAGCCGCTAAGTACGAAATATGTATTTTTTTGATGATATCCGGTTGGTCCATAAGAATCTTAGCAGACCATAATTTATGCTGAAGGTTACAGCCATAACGCTCTAACTCTGATCCTAACCCACCATCTAAAACGAGGGCGCCCTTCTCTTTAATTATATCTAAAAATGCACATCGCTTAACCATCATATCACCTATTCTATACTACCTCATACCATTTGAGGTTTACTAAACGTATTATAACAAATAATACGTTTTGGTACTATCTACAAACTATTTTAAATCCTCTGTTGGTGGCTCTTTACCAAACCATTTTTTATAAATCTCCGCATATTTGCCATTGGCTTTAATCTTAGCTAAACCATCGTTAACTTTATTAAGAAGCTCTGTATTGCCTTTCTTTACAGCAATACCAAGCGGCGCCGCATCATAGTCCTCTCCAGTAACCTTTGCGATACCTTTGCCCTTGTTGTTAACATAATATTCGTTTACTGGTGTATCGTTAATAACTACATCTACACCTCTATTTTGCAATTCTAAGAACGCATCGACGATGAGGTTGAATTGACGCACATCGGCATTAGGAATCTTGCTAGCAATTTCTGCACCTGTAGATCCGATGGATACACCGATACGCTTTCCTTCTAAATCCTTAAAGCTATTGATATCAGTATTATCAATATTAACTACAAGACCATTACCAGCTATATAGTAAGGCTTACTAAAATCAACAGATTTTGCTCGATCTTCAGAGATAGTCATATCAGAGATAGCAATATCGATAGTATTACTTTGTAATGCAGGTAAAAGTGCATCAAAGTTCAAGTTTTGAACATCTGCTTCAATGCCCTCTTCTTGAGCAATAGCATTAATAATATCGATATCAAAGCCAGCTAATTTTCCGCTGTCTTTATCTTTAAATCCAAATGGTGCATAGGTTGCATCTGTACCAACGCGCCATACCTTTTGACTACTATTTGTATTTCCACAGCCCGCAATAAATAGACTGCTAACAATTGTAAAAGCTCCTAACAGAGCTGCTATCTTCTTAAACTTCATGCTTCACCTAATTGTAAGACTCTACTCAATACAGAACAAATCTTATATCCTATTCCTTCGAGTATATCTCTATATACATAAAATATGAACTCAGTATAATACCTATAAAAGTATTACAATATTGCTATCATATCACCATATATATTCTAGGTCAATAATTCCAACCATATAAATAGGTTTTACACAAATATAGTTTTTAGTTATATCAAAAAAAGACCGCCTTCACCAAGCACAGATAAAACTCGGTAAAGGCGGTCATCCCTAGAGTGGAGAATTCTTAATAATTTTAATCAAACAAAACACTCACATTCTTAAGGATATATCTTATTCTTTATTTAGCTTTTTTAGCTTTTACGTACATAGCTACTTTGTACAAGAATACACAAAGTAATAAGTACATTACAATACTGAGGTATGTTGCTTCCGGTGTTTCAACCCAATCTTGAGCGAATACATCAACACCTGCAATACGAAGTACAGCACTGAATAAAGAACCAATGGCACCACCAGCTACGAGACCAGATGCAATTGTGCTACCTTTAGAGAAGCGAAGATCTGCCAATTCTTTATCTTTTGTACTATTTTGTACGAAGTATGCAATTAGACCACCGATAAGTAATGGTGTGTTGATTTCCATTGGCAAGTACGTACCAAGTGCAAATGCCAATGGTGGAACTTTTACCATCCACAAGATAATAGCGAATAATGCACCAGCCATGTATAGAGGCCATTGAGCACTACCACCAGTCATCATTGGCTCAATGATAGCAGCCATAGCATTCGCTTGTGGAGCATTTAATGCATGGTCTCCTACGAAGCCATATGCATCATTCAAGAGGATCATAACGCCTACAGAAAGTACGGCACAAAGAATGGTACCAACGATTTGCCATTGTTCCATTTTCTTAGGTGTAGCACCTGTCATATGAGCCACTTTAAGCTCAGACATGAAGTTACCAGCCATACCGATAGTCGTACCGATGAAGGAAGCCATCATTAGGACTGCAATCATACCTACTTTACCAGTCATACCTGCAGCTGTTAAGCATACAGCGGAAATGATAATCATGAAGATTGTCATACCAGATACTGGTTCTGTACCTGTATAAGCAATGGAGCTGATACCTACTACAGATAATAGGAAGGACATAATTAGAACGATTAAGAATGCTACGATTGTTTGGGAGAAGCTTTCAGCATACATAAAGTGGAAATATGCTGCAAATAGAACTGTACATAATAAGATGCCAGCGCCAATCCAAGATGTAGGCACGTCGCGTTGTGTACGAAGCAAGTTAACATCAACGGTTTTGGAACTGAAAATATCAAGTACTGCATTTTTAACAACACTAGCTACTACCTTAGACATATTGAGCAATCCGATGATACCTGCCATAGCAAGCATACCGATACCAATATGACGAACATAATCTAAGAATACTTTACGAATAGGAGCTTCTGCAAGTGGAACTGCATGCCCATTGATTTGCATGATATGTTCCGGAGCTAAATAGTATACGATTGGAATACATACGAACCAAGAGAAGAAGGAACCAGCTGCGATAATAGCCGCATACCGTAAGCCTGTGAAGTAACCAAGACCAAGCAACGCAGCATCTGTATCTACAGCAGCATTTAACTTAGTCGAATCTGCTAGAGCAGACCCCCATTTAAATGCGGTAGTACGGATAACCTCTTCCCACCAACCGAGGCTGTTAAGAATAAAGTCATATACAAGAGCGATAAGACCAGAACCAAGCATGAGTTTCGCTTTGCTACCTTCATTACTCATTAGTACTTCAGCAGCAGCACGACCGCTTGGGAACGGATACACATAGTGCATTTCCTCAACAAAGTAGCGACGGAACATAACGCATAATAGAACACCAAGTACGCCACCAAGGATAATAGGAATCGCCATTTGTACAAAGGTTACATCTGTAACATTCCAAATGTATAGAGCTGGTAAGAAGAACATCGCACCAGCTAATGTGTTCGTACTAGAACTAGCGATAGCCTGAATGTGAACCGTTTCGGCAAAAGCATTTTGCCGTTTCAAAATAACTGCTGTACCCATAGCAAGTACAGATACTGGAGCAAAGGCATCTACTGTTTGACCAATTTTCAAACATAAATAACCTACAGCCAGTGTGAAAATTGCCGCATAGAATAGGCCCCAGAATACTACATATGAGTTAATCTCTACGTAATCCTTCTTAGGATCCAATACGGGTTCTACGGGCGGGATAGAACGAGTTTCGTCCGACATGGTAAAACCTCCTCACAGAAAATGTACAAACGTATAACTATTCACCTTTATACTAACACGGCACTATATATGGTTCAATGGTTTTCTATGCATTATGCGAATAAAATATCACACGTTCCATAAATATTTATTTTGCATTTTCAGCCCCTCTGTTCTACAATGAAAGTATATTAAGAATCTTTATTATATACAGCATTTATACCAATATGTATAACACGTATGTTTACTTACGAGGAGGCTCATTATGGAATCAATGGTCGAACGTTTTGTACGCTATACAAGCATAAATACACGGTCTAACGAGGAAAGTACAACCATTCCAAGTACTCAAACTCAAGTAGACTTTGCTACTAATGTGCTCGTTCCTGATTTAAAAGCAATCGGTTTAGATGAAGTTATTTACAACCGTGAAAATGGTTTTGTTATTGGCACATTAAATGCTAATACAGATGAAAAAGCACCTGCTATTGGCTTTATCGCTCATATGGATACAGCTGATTACAACGCAGAAAATATTAAGCCTCGCATTGTAGAAAACTATGATGGTAGTGATATTTGCCTCAACGAAGAACATCAAATCTACACACGTCGTGCAGATTTTCCTAATTTAAAGAACTATATTGGTAAATCCTTGGTAGTAACCGATGGTCTTACACTACTAGGCGGTGACGACAAAGCTGGCATCTGCGAAATCATGGAAGCCCTCGCCTACCTCGTAGCTCATCCAGAAATCAAGCATGGTAAAATCATGTGTGCCTTTGGCCCAGATGAAGAAATCGGTACCGGTGCAGATCACTTTGATGTAAAACAATTTCCTGTTGATTTTGCTTATACTATTGACGGTGAAAGCCTTGGCCAACTTGAATACGAAACATTTAATGCTGCTGGCGGTACCGTTACATTAAAAGGTGTATCTGTTCATACAGGCACTGCTAAAGGCATTATGATTAACTGTGCTAAATTAGCAATGCAATTCGATGCTCTATTACCAGGTGCTGCTGTTCCAGAACACACATGCGGTCGCCAAGGTTTCTTTATGCTCATGAGCATGGAAACTCAAGTAGATACTGGCAAAATGAACTATATCATACGCGACCATGACAAAGAATTGTTCGAAGCGAAAAAAGCATTCTTCTTACAAGCTGGTCAAACATTAAACGAAATCTATGGCCGCGAAGTATGTGAAGTATCCGTAAAAGATCAATATTACAATATGTACGATATCATCAAAGACAACATGGAATGTGTCAACGTAGCTAAAGCAGCTATGGAAAAAGCGGGTATCACGCCTATTTGCGACCCTATCCGTGGCGGTACAGATGGTTCTAAAATTTCCTTCATGGGCATCCCTACCCCTAATATCTTTACTGGCGTAGAAAACCTACATGGTCGTCACGAATTCGCATGTATTGATGACATGAAAAAAGCCGTAGAAATTATCGTAAACATCGTTAATATTGAGAAATAATAGGATAGATGTAACTTCTCATGCACCTATACTACTAGATGGCATTTGAAGGATATTTAAATACTAAACTAGTAGTATAGAATACAATGGAATCCTAAGATACCTTAACAATAAAAAGGACTATACGAGATATCTCGTATAGTCCTTTTTATATGTTATGTGATTGTAAGAAATATAGCTAATGTTATGCTAATTTTCCATTACGTTTACGGTTTCTGATTTGTTCTTCTTCAGCGCGAGCTTTCAAAGAAAGATCTTTTTCAGTACCTACATAACGGCCATAGAGGAAATAATAAGCAACGAATGCAAGAAGTGCTACTACAACAGTAACATGGAACATACTTGTATAACCAACCACCTCTTTAATAGCACCTAAAATGTATGGACCAAAACCTAAGCCCATATCTAAGGCAATGAAGTATGTAGATGTGGCAACACCAATGCGGTGAACAGGAACGATTTTAACAGTTACTGCTTGACCGTTTGACATAAATGTACCGTAACCAAGACCAACAAACACAGCAGACAAGAGTATAAGCCATGTAGAGTGAGCGATAGACAACAAGAAAATACCAAGTGCTAAAGATATGAAGCAAGGGTAAAGAACGAAGTTTTCCCCTTTCATATCAAATACAATACCAAGTAATGGTCTTGTTATCGTAATAACTACAGCATATACAACGAAGAAGAATGTACCTGCTAAGATAAGGTTTAAATCTTTTGTATAAGCGGCCATAAAACCGATAACACCAGAGTATGCAAAACCTACTAGTATAGAAACAAGACTAATAGAATTCATACGTGGTTCGATATAATCGGAAATTTTAATGCCTTTATGTTCTTCAGAATCAATATCGAGCTTAGGTTCATTAAATTTCATGATAACGGAACCGATACCGCAAAGGATGATAAGAGCAACACAGAAGGCGATGATAAAGTCATAGCCAAGGCTATGAAGCATCAAAATACCTAAAAATGGACCTACTGCAGCGGCAAGAGATGTAGACAAACCATAGTAGTTAATCCCTTCACCGCGACGTGACATTGGAATAATAGCGGCTACGATTGTACTTGTAGCCGTAGATGTAATACCGTAAGCAAAACCATTTAAGAAACGAACACTGTCGAGCATCAATAAATTAGGTGTGTAGAAGTACATGGCTGTTGAAATTAAGTAAATCAACAAACCTAAGTACAACATCTTACGACAGCCTAAGATACTAATAAACCGTCCTGCTAACAAACGAGCAACAACAGTACCAATAATATAAATACCAACGGCCAAGCCAGCTTGACTTGCTGTGGCATGAAGATTATCCTTTGCTACTACCGCAATAATAACGATTAATAAATAATAAATCAAAAATACTAAGAAATTAATCAAAGTATCAAGGACAAAGGATCTTGTCCATAAGGCCTCTTTAGCCTTATCCATAATATCAACTCCATTTTCTTAAACTATTGTCAACCATTTGCAACAACGATTAATTATAAACCTCTCACTCTAAAAATCAAGAATTAAAATGTTATATGCATCATTAATTTTATTTATAACAATATATACATAGCCAATCATAATATAGTTATATCCATTTTTCTAATTCACATTAATTTTTGATAACAAAAACACCTTTGACTGTTTATATGGCATCATTAAAAATACAATATAACAACAAAGGTGTTATTTATACATATTAAATTAGTTTACTTATCAAGATTATTTCGTTTGTAATCCACAAGCCTTAAAGAAATTTTTATAGGCTTCAGCCTTTTTGGCAAGGCTTAATGGATATGCACGAGATGTAGATGGCAATCGTGTTAACGTCAGTTCACGACCGTTAAACACAAAGGGAATTGTCTCCCCTGTTTTAGGTAGTTTAACCTTTTCTGGCAAAAGGCTTAACAAAATTTCTGTGGCCTTACCACCTGTGGTACCAATATGTTTACAGTGTGGAATTCGGTCCAATACCTCTGCAAGCGGTACAGGTTCAACGACCTTAAGAAATGCATCCGATGCATTGCCCTTTTCGCGTATAGCTTTCAAAACAGTAGGACAAGAAGCAATCCCCGCTTCAGATAAGAACGCTTTAATCTTATCCGCATCAAAGGCTTTTTCCTCACCTTTTCTAAAGTGTTCCTTATCGTCAAAGAATACTAAGCCATACACGCGCCACATATCATTTTGAAAGTTAGGATAATGAAATTCCATAGAACGCTTTTCGGAAGTTGGTGGGAATGTTCCCATCATCATGACCGTCGTATTCTTTGGTAAGAATGGCGGAAATGGTCTCGTTTCAATTGTTTCTGCCACAGAGCATCAACTCCTTTCACAATCTAGTATGGACTCA
The DNA here is from genome assembly GCF_013393365.1 of Veillonella nakazawae. Lineage (NCBI taxonomy): Bacteria > Bacillati > Bacillota > Negativicutes > Veillonellales > Veillonellaceae > Veillonella > Veillonella nakazawae. The sequence goes on along the minus strand of NZ_AP022321.1, from coordinate 400,976 downwards.
ACTTTCAACACAATATATGAACTATGTCACATATTCAAATTCAATTATCTACTATGTAAGGCATTAGCAATATTAACAAAAAGATATAGCAACGATTATAAGATCAACCATTATTGAACGATAGGTTGAGATACCAATGTATTGATATAATCAAAACCTACTGGTGTTGGAGATACGAGGTATAAGCACACAACAGCAGCTACAGCAAAGCCAATAGCCAAGTAGGAGAAGCTGCCGTGTCGTGGAAACTCGTACAAACCAAATAGACGAATACCGATAGCCGCACCAATAGCAGTAATCAAGGATGGTATGGAGAAAATATTATACAACCCAAACACCACCATGAGACCTGCATAACCACCTACTACAGTAATCATTGGTAGCATACGATCCATTGGATTTGGAATAGAACGAGTTAGCGCTGCTGGATAATAAGATGCTTCTACACCAAACATACCCAAGAATAGATTAAAGTCAGCCCAAATTGTTTCCCACGCACCTCTAAAAGCATCTCGATGGTTCCCTACATACCATGCAAAGCCTGTAATAACTAAGATTGCTAAACCAGCACAGATGAAGTAGTATTCGCTAGGAATTTTTGGACCTGCATAAGCACCTACAGCCGTTACAACAGCACTTAAAACTGATGTAACGATAACGCGATGTAAACGAGGACGTTTATTTTCAGGAATCCGTTTATACACGGTAGCCAATAGTTCTAATACAAAGCAAGCCATAAAGACTGCAATGCCCGCAGCCGGTGCAAAGTAGGCTGTAATAATAGTCAAAATAAAGGGAATGCACAAGCGCCATTTAGGGAATAATACAAGATCTTTATAATCTAAACGAACGTCTTGTGTCTCCATTGTAAAGTTGTTATACACTACAAAGAGTAACATGAAAGCAATGACATCAATGGCATTAGCACCCCAAATCAATAGAGTTGGTACTATAATCATTGACAAGGCCACCCCAGATACACGGGATAAACCAGCGGCAACTATGCCAAGTAAGAAAAACGGTATTAAAGCAGAGATAATTTCGAACATAATATTCCTCCCATCATTGTATAAATTTAAGTATATAGTATCTACTACACTACATCAAGGAGAGATATATTTTTTCATAGCTAGTCGCTTTCTCACCGCAGAAGCAGAGCATCCCATTATCTGCGCTATTTTAGCAACACCATACCCTTTTGCTCGTAGGTTTTTTATGTTATTTTCATCTAACTGTAAAGTATTGGTACGAATTTCTATGCCTTGTTCCCGTAGATAAATAGCCACCGTAGATCCTCGTATACCATAGGCTAAACCTATGTCATCGGTACTCATATGATGATGAATATATAAGTAAGCCATCTCCTCTACCTTTCGATGATTTTGTACCTTCGGTGTTGTACACATTCCCATATGCCTCAACACATGATGTACTTTCCATTGCGATATGCCGTACATGCGAGCAATAGAATCCGAAGTATTTCCACTTTTATAAGCTCTACAAATACGTACTGGATCGATAGATACATTCTTCGTGGATCGCTGGCAAGCCAGTCCATATTCCTTCATACGGCTTGCCATTGTCGTTATAGACACATCATAACGCTTTGCTAACGAGTGTAGAGACCACTTACCAGTTTCGTATAGAGCTTGTACATGAACCATATTGATATCCTTTTTCAAAGGTCTTCTCTCAATGTCATACTGCTTCATGCGTCGCATAATAGTGTCTACACTACACTGAAAATACTCTGCTACCTCTCTAACACTCCACTGTTTCTCTACATATAGTTGTTCCAATAGCTGTCTAGGTATAACGCGCACATTACGATACATAATATCACCTTTCCTTATAGACGAACTCCCTTCTCTATTATTGTGAAAGCTCCATCAAGAAAAAACAATACAAAAAAGGTTCCTAATAGTCACATAGGTGACCAATAGGAACCTCTTTTCATATGTAATTATATGCACCACATACGATAGGTGTAATTCTAGTTACTATCACAATATCTGAGCATAAACCATTCATATTCTATGGCCTAACAACCTTCTAGTAGAGCTTATTGTTAGCATTCTAATTAGCGATATCTCCGCTCTAGAGCTTTGGGCTTTCCTAAAATAATAGACCACTTCATTCCCTCTTTTAAGGCATGATTAGCTTTTCGTTTACGTGTTGAAGTTACAGCTGGGACAGTTGTGACACTTACATTCTCAAGAAGAACACGACCCTCTTTAGATGCTTTATCTCGTTTAAACTCAGCTAAACGCTCATTTAAAGAAGGACCTGTAACAGACTCTCGAGCCGAACGAGTTGTATTAGTACTAAAGCTAGTTGATTTAATTGAGGTTTTCTTGGATGAACCATGAGTACCTTGTTGCGTTGTAGACGCTTCATCGTAATGATCCTCGGAAGCTAAAACTGTTTGAGTTTTATCATTACTTGGATCCACTTCAACATGTTTATCAGATGTCTCCGTATCATCATATTGAAACAGTCTTCCACCCTTTTTTCGTAAAGGGGCCTCAGGATGCTGATTTTCAATCGGTCTATTTTTGAAGATTTCACGATAAAAATCATCATCATACAACAAATCCTCAGGTGAAGGTTCTACAGGCTTTTTCTCTATGGAGATACCATATTCACGCTCCATATCCTCCCAAGTCTGGCCAGAACTCGAACTTTCATAGTTATCATAGTCATCAGACTCTTCAGTATTCTTGCTTTTTATAATAGAAAAAGCAATGTACGCGATGATACCTAAAACAATAATAGGATTATGCGAAAAGATGGATAGCACGGAAGACAAAATAGAGTCCATAGCTACTCCTATTCACTATCTGCTAAGTTTTCACGCATTTTAGTGTCTGCAATAATATTGTTCATATTGTAGTAATCCATAACGCCAAGATTACCGTTTCTGAAAGCTTCTGCCAATGCTTTAGGAACTTCAGCTTGTGCTTCCACAACCTTAGCTTGCATGTCTTGTGTTTTCGCACGCATTTCTTGTTCTGTAGCAACAGCCATTGCACGGCGTTCTTCTGCACGAGCTTGAGCAATTTTCTTGTCCGCTTCCGCTTGATCTGTTTGCAATTGAGCACCGATGTTACGTCCTACGTCTACGTCAGCAATATCAATGGATAAGATTTCGAATGCAGTACCCGCATCAAGACCTTTACCCAATACAGTACGAGAGATGTGATCTGGATTTTCTAGTACATCTGTGTGCTCTTCAGAGGAACCTACAGTTGTTACAATACCTTCACCAACACGGGCGATAATAGTCGCTTCACCAGCACCACCAACGAGGCGGTCAATATTAGCACGTACAGTTACACGAGCACGAACCTTGAGTTCGATACCGTTTTTCGCTACTGCAGAGATAATTGGTGTTTCAATCACTTTAGGATTAACGGACATTTGTACCGCTTCCAATACATCGCGACCTGCAAGGTCGATAGCTGCGGAACGTTCAAATGTCAAAGGAATAGATGCGCGTTCAGCGGCGATTAAAGCATCTACAACGCGGTCAACGTCACCACCTGCAAGGTAATGCGCTTCAAGCTGATTTACATTAACATCAAGACCTGCTTTATTAGCTTTAATCAAAGGCATTACGATTTGGGATGGATTTACACGACGCAAGCGCATACCTACGAGTGTAAAGATACCAACATTAACGCCCGCTGCAAGAGCAGATACCCAAAGGCCTAATGGCACAACATACAAGAACACCATAATCCCAATCAGTAGAATGGGAATCAAAACTAAAATACCTACATCCATAATAACCTCCATTATATACGACGATGTGGTGAAAGCTTAATCGCGCTTTCTAACAATATTGCGGCCGCCTACAACACGAAGCACCACAATAGGTGAACCGGCATCGATGAAGTCCCCTTCGGTCACAACATCCACCAAATTACCATCAATTTTTGCGATACCTGCAGGGCGCAGTGTAGTATGAGCTACGCCTTCTTTACCAACTAAGTCATCTAATACATCATTAGATACATAGCCAGCTTTTGTCGTAGATCGTTGCCCTAAGGTAAACAATTTGCCTATCCAAGTCTTTTCAAAGTGATTAAAGAACATGATGATAAGGACAATTAACAAGGCTGTTAATCCTAGTACAGCATATAGCGCCATAGTACCTTCTCCAAGCGCTTCGAAAACACCCCATAGGAAAACACAATAACCAATGAGTCCCAAAATACCGCCTGGAACAACGAGTTCTACCGCCATCAGGGCAATCCCTATAGCCATCCAAATTAAAAACTCCATAGGCCCTCCTCTCTATAATTAATTTTATGCAACTTATATATTCATTATACAATATAAAGAATAAATTATAAAGAAAAATGAAAACGACTACTTTCACAGATTACACCTGATTCAGTAGTCGTTGTTTATAAAGTATATTAGTTCAAAGTTTTAATGTTGTAGTTATCCTCTATTAGAAGTTGTCCTCTATTAGAAGTTATCATCTTAAGATACTATTTCATTAATAGACTTGAATTAAATTATACTTCTGTTTTTTTCAATTGGTCATTACCAACGCCTGTTTTTTGAAGGATCAATAAGATAATACTCATTGCCATGCCTACTACAGTAGCAAGCCCCATGCCTTTCAATACAACAGGACCTACAGCAAGTTCTGCACCGCTAAGGCCTACAACGAGGATAACAGATGTTAAGATCATGTTAACAGGGTTTGTATAATCTACCTTGCGTTCTACAAGCATGCGCAAACCTGATGCTGCAATGATACCGAATAAGAGAATGGATACACCACCCATAACTGGAACTGGAATAGCATGAATAAGAGCTGCTACTTTACCTACAAAGGAGATAATCATCGCAAGAACTGCAGCACCACCAATTACCCATACGCTAAAGCAACGAGTAATAGCGAGGACACCGATATTTTCACCGTATGTCGTATTTGGTGTGGCACCAAAGAAACCAGAAAGGATGTTCGCAAGGCCATCACCTAGCAAGGAACGTTGTAGACCTGGTTCTTTCATCAAGTCTTTTGATACAATGTTGCTCGTTACAACTAAGTGACCTACGTGCTCAGCAAATACTACAAAGAGTGCTGGCATAATCATAATAATGGCATTGATATCAAATACAGGCATGCCATAGAACTGTGGTAAAGAGAACCAAGGAGCAGCCTCTACAGCAGAGAAATCAACAACTCCCATGAAGGCAGACAAGATATAGCCGGAAACAACGCCAATCAAAACAGGGATTACAGCTAAGAAGCCACGGAACACAACAGTACCAAGCAAGGTAACAACTAAGGAAAACATAGAGATAAAAATAGCTTGGCTGTGGCTCATGCCTAAATCTTGATTGCCAATAAGGCCAGACATACTCATTGCTACTGGCGCTAATTCCAAACCGATAATAGCTACGATAGCTCCCATCGCTGCTGGAGGGAATAACTTATCAATCCAACGAGTACCAATATAACGAACGAGAATAGATAAAATCACAAAGGATAGACCAAATACAACGAAGGCCCCCTTTGCAGCCTCATAACCAAGACCTGCAGATAATACGCCTGCTACAGGAGCAATGAAAGCAAAGCTAGAACCGAGGTATGCAGGGATTTTACCTTTACAAACAAACAAATACAGTAATGTACCGATACCATTCATGAATAAAGCTGTTGCCGGATCTACTTTTAACAAATATGGTACCAATACAGTTGAACCAAACATAGCAAATAAATGTTGAAAACTAAGTGGCAACATTCGACCCCAGGACGGGCGTTCTTGGATATCAATATAATCCTTCATTTTTTCTCCTCACACACAATACAAGTACGTTGCATTTATACAGCACATCTTAAGAGATGCTATATAAATCCACACTAAATATATTCACCTTATACTACATAAGTTAAATATCAACGTTCAGACCTAGGTCGTCTACGAGTAGGCTTTTTAGTCTCTCTCGGTCTGAATGGACCAGGCATTTCCGTTTTTTGAGGACTCTTCGGAGCAGCCGGTTTAAATCGGCTTTGCGTTTCCTCACGTAAAGATGGCAAAGCCTCAGCAGTACCAACTTGTTTTACACCTTCTACATTGCGACGACCAACGCTTGCTAACAAGCCTATAGCCATAAAGTTCATCAACAGTGAGGAACCACCATAACTAATAAATGGCAAAGGTACACCTGTTACAGGCATAATGCCACAAACCATGGCAATGTTAAATAATGCTTGTCCACTGATGAGCAAGGTTATCCCCATCGCTAACCATTTGCCAAATTCATCGCGAGATCGATTAGCAATGCGGAATCCAAAGAATGTAAAGGCTGCCACCAAAAGAACTACAAAGACAGCTCCGATAAAGCCCATTTCTTGAGCCCACACGGCGAATGCAAAGTCTGTGTGTGCTTCTGGCAAGTAAAAGTACTTAGATGTACCTTGCATAAAGCCTTCTCCAAGAATACCGCCAGAACCTACGGCCAAAAGGCCTTGCACCGTTTGATAGCCCATATCTTGAGCATGAGGCCAAGGGTCGAACCAAGACTGAATCCGTTCCCAACGATACGGTGACATACGAGCTGCAATAAAGCCTATCACACCAGCTACAGCAAAAGCACCACCAAAGAATCGACCATCAAAACCTGCTAAATAAATTAATATGAAGGAGAACCCAAAGATTAGCACAGTTGTCCCCATATCTGGTTGCAAGATCGTTAACACTGCAAAGATTATAGGCCAAACTAACATTGGCAACATATAACCTACGCGCTCACTCACATAACCTTGTAAGTTTGTGAGTGGATTATTATATCTTGATTTTCCCCATTTTCTCATGGTACTCAATTTAGCGGATGTCCATATTATGGCAGCTAATTTGGCAAATTCCGACGGCTGTATCGATACGGGACCGATAACAATCCACCGACGCGCACCATTAATGACAGAGCCCGCCACAAGAACTAACACCATGCCTATTAGGGTTGCAATCATTATGCGTTGCAACATATGTGGCTTTTGTAGTTGTCTATAATCATACCGATATAGAATAACACCTATTGCCATTGAAAGAAATAGGAAACCTATATGCTTTGAAAAATACCCTAAAAGCCCTGTATTTTCGTAAATAGAGCTAATATAGGTGGCACTGAAGATATTCACACTACCTATAATCGTGATGAGTAATATAGGTAAGAGCATACCTTGTAAATCATTTTTAAAGAGTGAGCCCCACCGACTATCCCCCTTATTCGGTGTTTCCATGTTAAGCCTCCTTTTGTACTTTCGGCTTAATTGCTTCTAAGCGGAAAATAGGTTGCCCTTTAGCACTAAACTTTTCTTCATACTCAGTTTTTACATTTGGAAGGTCTGTACTATGTAAATCATAGGTTACATTTTTAAGTTCCCATCCGCATTCTTTGAATTCTTCAAGAGAGAACATAAATAAACCTTCATTATCAGTTTTAAAGTGAACCTCACCACCGTCTTTTAAAAGACGAGCATAACGATCGAGGAATGTATGATATGTGAGGCGACGCTTAGCATGCTTTGCCTTAGGCCATGGATCACAGAAGTTGATATAGAAGCGATCTACTTCACCTGGCGCAACAATCTCTTCAATACCAGCGATATCAAAAAGAGATACCTTAGCATTATCTCGTTCTGCTTCAAAGATTTTTTGTGCTGCGTAATAGATTACCCCAATTTGCACTTCAAATCCTACGAAGTTAGCATCTGGATACGCTTCGGACATGCCCGCAATAAAGCGTCCCTTACCTGTACCAAGCTCCATATATAATGGTCGTTCAGGATGTACAAATAACTCACGCCATTTACCCTTATACTGCTCTTGACCAGATAAAATAATATGAGAGTCATATTCGTGGATAGCTTCATCAATCCACGGTTTTCTACGAAGGCGCATACTTTCTCCTTACATCTATATTAATTATTAATTATATCTATTATTACAGGTCATATACCTATCTTATTAATTATAGAAAAGGGGGCGTTAAACGTCAATTATATTTCCCTTTTCTACATATGATTTAGAACATAAAAAGACCTACCTCCGAAGAAGTAGGTCTAGATGGTATTAGAAAATCAAAGTTTCAAGATTTTCAATTTGATATTTGCTGAGGCCAAGCTCAGATAAACTCTTTTCAGATGCAGCGAATAGATTATTTTTACCTACGCGTGTACCTAAAGCTGCGGCAGCGACCAATTCACGGTCTAATTTACCTAGGCGAGAACGATTGCGATTTTGTGGTTTCGGCTTCTTCATACGGAACGTATTATATTGAACCCCTTCCTTAGCGTCCTCAGGCTTCTGCTTTGTTAAAGCAGCCCCATTAGTGCCATTCCCCAATAAAGCACTAAGTCCTGTTTGCTTAGGAACCATTTTTTCGTAATCAGCACCAAACTCAGGGCGCTCTTCACGCAATTGATCGAATGTAGCTAAAGCTGCATTCATTTGCTTCAAACCAGCAGCAGAGTAAAGTTGACGAATGGCAATACTCACCTCTTGCGGTGTCAACGTACCTCGCTCAATAGCAGAAGCGATTGCACTTTTCAACGCACCTTGATCACCGGACGCTGTATAGCGACCGATATCAACTAAGTCTTTTTGACGTGCATTGAGTTCTTTAGGCGTATATATATTTATCTCAGATATAGACGGTGCCTGCTTAGAAGGCTGTTCTCCCGCCCCATTAGCCTCAGACATATAGCCACCGGCGACGATGGCCACGGCTAATGTTAAGGTTAATACTTTTTTCAACGTCTTAGAATCTCCCTTTTCATTAATACTTACTTATATAATACTGTGATATTTCTGTACATTAACAACAAACTTGTTCTACTGTAATACATACTGTAGATAATATTATATAATACTTCATCTAATTTTTATAGTCCTATTCGAAAAAAATCTATAATCTTTTAACATTTTTTATATTTTTATAAAATATGACATTAAAATAATGCAGTAGAAATCGGAAATTCACTAGATTTCTACTGTATTTATAGAGAGAATTATTTTTTTAATATTTTATCAAACTAAACGGATAAAATTTGTTTGGCATCAGCCACAATTTGTTCTAAAGAAACGCCATTTTCTTTTAACAGTTCAGTTGCATCATAACGATCGTGGAACTCTTTAGCAATACCTTCACCACTGCGAGTTACTTGAGATTTATGTAAAATACTATAATCTGTCGTATCAACCACACCACTAGATACAAACTCACCTACAGGAACACGAATGGCTACAGGATGATCCTGTTGATGCACGGCATATTTAGTCATAGCCAACAATTCTTCGTTATTTGTAGGTGCTAAATAAACCAAGTTAGGAATGCTTGTAAGCATTGGAATATCAAAGAACCCTAAATGTGTTACATCATTCATACCATGTACAGATGCCATATGATTGATAATGACCGCCGTGTTCAGATACCTTTGTCATGAGGGCTTGACGAGCTTGTGCCGTTAGATCTGTTAATTCAGTAAGGGATAAGCCTTTTAAATCGGCTGGAGATTTTATATCAATTAAATTCATAAGTTTCCTTCCTATTTGTTTTGTGTTACTAACCGTGCTATACTGTATGTCCAGCATGTAACAAGTATAAAACTTAAAGTTAGTTTTAAGTCAAGAAAAAAACGTAAAATTTAAATCTAACCTTTAATCATATACATAGATTATATACTAAATATATTACTCCTGAAACTAAATCCATTTACAAATGTAATATGAACCCAAAAGGAGGTCCTATGACATATACTGTTGGCGAAATCGCAAAAAAACTAAATGTGGCACCTTCTACATTACGTTATTATGATAAAGAAGGCTTATTGCCCTTCGTAGAACGTTCTGTTGGTGGTATCCGTGTATTCCATGACGAGGATATGGATTGGTTAGAATTGATTGAATGCATGAAGCATACAGGTATGCCTATTAAAGAAATAAAACATTTTATCGACTACTGCGTCGAAGGTGATAGTCGCATTAATGAAAGATTATCTATTATTAGAAATCAACGAGATCGCGTATTAGTAGAAATCGAACACCTACAAGCACGCTTGTCCATGCTAGAATTTAAAACATGGTTTTACGAACAAGCTAAGGCTAATGGAACTACTAGCTTTTATGAAAGCTTAACACCTGATGACGTTCCTGTAGAGTATCATAAATACTTTGAACGCAAATGGCGCGCTGATAAAGAAGCCGCCGAAAATGGTGAACCACCTAAAAAATATAGAGCTATATAAATCAGAACCACCCGTAAAACGGGTGGTTTGCTCACGGGCTATAAGCCCGTAGTACTAGGCCAGCGTCTAAAGGCGCTGGCTTTCACTACGTTCAAGCCGCATAGCCATTGACTCGTAACGTTCCCCTTAAAGGGGATGTGTATTACTTGCTACCCTTAAAAGGGTCCTCATATTCTTTTACACTAAGTTTATCTTTCATTTGGTCATGTAACTCTTGCTCACGTATATATTTCTTTACTGTAGCCTCATTTAAACCTACTGTACTAACATAATAACCCTCGGGCCAAAAGTGTCTATTTCCAAATTTATACTTTAAGTTTGCGTGTTTATCGAACATCATTAGTGCACTTTTACCCTTTAGATATCCCATAAAAGATGAAACTGATATTTTAGGTGGGATTAATACTAGCATATGCACATGATCTGCCATAAGCTCCCCCTCTATAATCTTGACGCCCTTATATTCACATAAACGTCTCAATATTTCACGTAAACTATTTCTGTATTGATTATATATAACTTTACGTCTATACTTAGGTGTAAATACTATGTGGTATTTGCATAACCATTTTGTGTGCGCAAGGCTCTGTGTCTTTGTTGCCATATAAAATCACCTTTCTTTTGCATATAATGCGGCTTGAACACCTACATTATACTTAAGCAAGGTGATTTTTTTGTATAACTTTCGTTGCCGCACCCGCATAGCGGGTGGTTTAATGATTCGCGACTACGTCGCGAACCAGTCTAAAGACAATAACCAAAAGGAGCTATCTCAACGGATAGCTCCTCTTTTACATGACATAATAATTGGAGAACTGTTTACATTAACAGCTCTAAATAGGCTTTAGGCCTTATTTATTGGGACTTTCATATATAGTTGTATAACCGTCCTCTGTTACAGCTACGATTTGTTCAATCTCCTCTGTTGGATCCTCTGTGAAAGTAAAACTTTCACTAGCATCAAAGGATGCACTCGTTCCACAAGAGGAACTCAAATCGCGGGGCACCGGACGGAGTTCTATATTAGTTACCCCTTCAGAGGCTTCACGCTTGAAGCGAATCGCTCCAAAGTGAGAGTAAAATGTTGCAATATATTTCATAATCACTCATTTCTAATCTACGCATTTGCTCGTTTTGTATTAACTACAGCAATAATAAGTGCCACAATAAAGCCAACAACTACAGCAATTTCACCATTTAGTGTAGGACCAGCACCAGAAGCTGCTAAACCGAAATTATGAGCGAATGCCGCACCAGCTGCAAGGCCAAGTACTGTAACCGCAGAATCAGAATTACCTTCACCAGTCATAATCAACTGACGCAATGGACAACCACCAAGCAATACGCTACAGAAACCTGCAAGCGCCATACCTAGGAAGTTCCACAATCCATCTGTATGTGCAATCGGTTGGTTTTCAAAGCCTAGATGGAAGTTACCAAAGCTAATATTTACAACGAATACACCAATGAGAACTGCTAAATAGCCAAAGATAAGAATAGATTTTTTAAACAAGAATAAATCTCTAAAGCCCCCAACCGTACAAAGTCGGCTAAATTGAGATAAGCCACCTACTACAAGGCCAGCCGCCAAAGAAATGAGCCATGGAGCATGCATAGCGCCAGGACCTTTTTGGCTAAAGAAGATAAATGCTGGTGCTGTTACAACAAGTACGAGCAAGCCTACTTGAATAGCAGGCATCATAGCAGATTCTAATTTGCTCAATGCATAAGTGCGTTGTAAAGAATAGCCTTTTTTCAAGAATATAGTACCAAATCCAATACCACCTGCAAAGCCGGCAATGCCGAACAAAGCATTTAAGTCACCACCGCCAAGTCGCAAAATCATACGAATTGGACAGCCAAGGAACATCAAAGCACCAATCATAACAAAGAAGCCAAGAATAAATCGAATAATTGGAGATGAACCACCTTTACTTTGGTGTTCGCCACGAATCATGGACAATAGATAAGCCCCTAATATAAGACCGATAATTTCTGGGCGAATGTACTGTACAGGTGCGGCACGATGTAGACCTAGACCACCGACAGTATCGCGAACAAAGCACGCAATACAAAAGCCCATATTACCTGGATTTCCAGCTAATACGAGGAATCCCGCGATAGCACCAATAATAAGGCCTGCAATAATTAAATTCCGTTTTTCATGAGACCCACTCATAGTAAACTCCTTTCAAACTACAAACACAAAAACTCTATGAGTACATGCTCCGATTCTAAGTAACATGCTACTCATGATATAATAGCCATAAATATACATTGTTATTTATGGAGATTATCTATGGACTATATCTATTTAGACAATGCGAGCACTTCGTTTCCTAAAGCACCAACAGTCGCCACCGCTATGTCCGACTATATAACGAACCGGGGTATCAATATCAACCGCGGCTCCTATGCTCTCGCCTATGATGTAGAGGACACTATCTATACAACGAGACAACGACTAAACACCTTATTCAACGGTCATGATCCATCTCATGTCGTCTTTACACAAAATGTGACGATGAGCTTAAACATGGTCATCAAGGGCCTATTAAAAGCCGGTGATCATGTGCTCGTTAGCTCAATGGAGCACAACGCAGTTATGAGACCGCTCACACAACTACTAGATAAAGGCATTACCTTTGACATTATCCCTTGTGACAAGACCGGTTCCATTCAACTTGAAAGCATGGATAGTCTCATTCGTCCAAATACAGTGGCTATGATTATCAATCACGCGTCCAATGTATGTGGAACCATCCAACCGCTCGAATCAATTGGCTCAATCTGCAAGACTCATAATCTACAATTTATTGTAGACGCAGCCCAAACGGCAGGTGTTATTCCTATTGATGTGAAAGCATGTCATATTGATGCCCTTTGCTTTACAGGTCATAAAGGCTTATTGGGACCTCAAGGTATTGGTGGTATTATATTAACCAAAGAAATGGCTCAAAACTTAACCCCTCTTATTGCTGGTGGTACAGGCAGCTTCTCACATTTAGAAACGATGCCTACCCATATGCCCGACGCCTTTGAAGCAGGTACGTTAAATCTACCTGGCATCATCGGGCTCAATGAAGGCCTCTCCTATATTGAGTCACAAGGAATGGAGAACATTCACAACCACGAGCTAGCGTTAACACAAGCCTTCCTAGAAGGATTACAATCAATAGATGTTGTTAACATCATTGGTAAACAAGATATCCAAGATAGAACTGCCGTTGTATCCATCACAATCGATAGTATGGACCCAGCAAGTATTGCTTACGAACTAGAATCTACTTATCACATCATGACACGTGTTGGTCTCCACTGTGCCCCACGAGCACACCAAACACTAGGAACCTATCCAGAAGGAACTGTGCGCTTCTCCTTTGGCTATGCTAACACACATGAAGATGTGGTATCCGCATTATCTGCGCTACATAGAATCCTTAAAAATACTAAATAATACTAAATAATACTAAATAATACTTAACCATTAAGGCTATATACTTCGGTATATAGCCTTTTATACTTCTACGCTTCACACAAACGACCGATAGCATCAGCTCTGCAGCGTTTGCAGTGTGTCATTTGCGGCACATAGTGACCAATAAATTGACGCATGTTATTGATTTCTTCTGAAGTCGGGCCCCTATGATTTTCAAAGGCCGTATCATGAACCGGAATCATAGCAATACAGTTCATCAAATCGACACCCCATGCTTCCGCTTGTTTAGCGATAGCTGGTACATGGTCCATATTTACATCAGGCACTACTACGGTGTTAATCTTAACAATGATGTTCTTTTCCTTTAACTTCCGGATACTTTCAGCCTGACGTTCTAATAAAATACGGGCCCCATCGATTCCCTTGTAGATATTACCCTCATAGCGAACCATGGAATATACATGTTTTGCAATCTCAGGATCAATAGCATTAGCCGTAATCGTTACATGCGTAATTCCTAAGTCAGCAATGTCATTAACATAATCAGGCACTGCCAAACCATTACTAGATAAACAAAGCATGACATGAGGAAAATCCTTTTTCACGAGGCGGAAGGTTTCAAGTGTCTTGTCTGCATCACACATAGGATCCCCAGGACCTGCAATACCTACTACAGAGATATCCTGACGAGCATCAAACACCTTGCGCACAAAGGCAGCTGCCTCTTGTGGCGTATAGACATGCTGCGTCACGCCCGGTCTATTTTCATTCGCACAGTCGTACTTACGATTACAATAATTACATTGAATATTACAATTTGGCGCTACTGGTAAATGTAAACGACCCCAATTAGCAGAAGCGGCCTTGTTGTAACAAGGATGATTTTGTAGGAAACTTTGTCCTTGAATTTCTTTCATAATTAACCTTTCCGACCAAATCTAATAGCATCTTTATGGCAAACATGTAAGCAATCACCACAGTTGGTACAATTCATTTCATTTGGTCGTGTTCCCATTTCACATACGCGCAAGCACGCATCACAGTTATCGCAATCATTTGTTTTAAAAATTCTAAAAATAGAAATTTTGCGAAGCAACTCCATTACGCCCCCAAAAGGACATACAAAGCGGCACCAAGCATTGGCGATAATAAGGGAACCAGCAATAATAGATACGACCGTTATAGTACGAGCCGCCCAATACCATTCGGAGAACTGCATAGATAAAATAACAGCATTAAAATATTCATCGCTCGTCCGAATGGGGATCATAATGCGGGGATTACCAAATTTAAAATATACCACAAGCCCTAAAATTATAGTTGCTACCATGCCGAGTTGAAGGAAACGCATATAGTTTTTACGATTTCTTAGTGGTCCCATAGATATTTTTCCCAGCATTTGGTTAACCCACCCACTTGGACAGAACCAGCTACAGAAAGCACGTCCAAAGAAGACGACCATAATCGGCAAGATAATCCACCACGCATAAAAGTACGTCGTGATGCGGCCCCAGCAGGTAATTATGGAACAGCTTTCACAGTTTACGAATGGAACAATATAAGGGCATCGGAATATGCCATAGTACACCCATTTCCCCATAATAAAGAGGAAGATAAACTGTACAATCCGACGCCAAAGCGTTAAATTTTTAGGGGCTTGTTTCCCAGATACACCAGAACTAACTTGAGTTCCACAGGTTGTAGATGATGGACAGTGATTACACATCTTTTACACCAAACCTTTCTATCAAATCGAGACCTCTCGCACTATAAACGGATGTGAACCCGTGATTTTCTAAGATTTGTTGTCCTTCTTGTGACCGTGTAAATTCAATATAATCGGCAGCCAACGCACGATCTTGTACATATTTCATCGTGTTAATAGTGAAAGTGAGCGGTGCAGGTGGCACAAATTGTGCAGGTATGGAGAAGTACTCTATACGATCCTTAAACCGATCATGTGTGGTAAGGCGTTTTTCAATGATAGATACATCGGCTTTACCTTCTACGAGATCACACATCATGGAAATTACGCAAGCATTTTCAGCCATTAAGTTTTTCATGATACCATCGGTTAAACCAGATAATTTCATGATTCCTTTTACAGACGCACTACCAGGGGGAGATGCGCCCAGGGGCAACATAACGCGTACACCAGGCTCGGCCATATCCTTCAAGTCCCGAATCCCTGCGGGATTCCCCTTAGGTGTAACGATAACGTAATCCGTAAAACATAATGGTTCAAAAGCCATACTTACGCCTTTTTT
>NZ_AP022321.1:0-82500 GCF_013393365.1 Veillonella nakazawae | reverse complement strand
AGCTTTCCAACTCGATTCTTCTACCTCATTTACACTTGATGACTGTCCTCAACCCCGGTGCGGTTGCCCGCTCCGGTTTGGCCTCTTTCCCGTTCGCTCGCCGCTACTAAGAAAATCTCGTTTGATTACTTTTCCTCTGGGTAATTAGATGTTTCAGTTCCCCAGGTGCCCTCCTCATAGTCTAAGCTATGGGTGACAGTGCATAACCACTGCCGGGTTCCCCCATTCGGAAATCTACGGGTCAAAGGTTGCTTGCACCTCTCCGTAGCTTATCGCAGCTTACCGCGTCCTTCTTCGGCTGATATCGCCAAGGCATCCACCGTACGCCCTTAAAATCTTTACTTAAAATACTTTCGTATTTGAGATTTTATTGACATGCATTCGATACATTGTCGTTTATTTTGTGGCCGTACATTTTCATGTACGTCACCATTAAGTCAGAGAATTATTTCCTATGTGCTCGGGTCAACCTACTTAGAAATTCTAAGAGATGACCTTACAAATATATATTAATTCTTCTATGCAGTTTTCAAAGAACAATAACTGACTACATCTTGCGATATATTCATTTATGTTTGAGAGTCTTTACAGATCTCTCAAAACCGAACAATGTTAGGTTGTAAGTACAGCTAGCGCATATGCTACGTCTACTTACTGGCCAAAGTGTCGACCTAAGTGACATCCAAGCTCTTGGCTTGGTGTATGTCTCCCTAGAAAGGAGGTGATCCAGCCGCACCTTCCGATACGGCTACCTTGTTACGACTTCACCCCAATCATCGACTTTACCTTAGACGGCTGGCTCCCGAAGGTTACCCCACCGGCTTTGGGCACTTCCGACTTTCGTGGTGTGACGGGCGGTGTGTACAAGGCCCGGGAACGTATTCACCGCAGTATGCTGACCTGCGATTACTAGCGATTCCGACTTCACGTAGGCGAGTTGCAGCCTACGATCCGAACTGAGAGAGTGTTTCTCGGGTTTGCTCCACCTCGCGGTATTGCTTCCGTCTATTAACTCCCATTGTAGTACGTGTGTAGCCCAGGTCATAAGGGGCATGATGATTTGACGTCATCCCCGCCTTCCTCCGCATTGTCTGCGGCAGTCTCTCATGAGTTCCCACCCGAAGTGCTGGCAACATAAGATAGGGGTTGCGCTCGTTGCGGGACTTAACCCAACATCTCACGACACGAGCTGACGACAACCGTGCACCACCTGTTTTCTGGCTTCCGAAGAAGAGGAACCATCTCTGGTTCTGTCCATCAATGTCAAGACCTGGTAAGGTTCTTCGCGTTGCGTCGAATTAAACCACATACTCCACCGCTTGTGCGGGCCCCCGTCAATTCCTTTGAGTTTCAACCTTGCGGTCGTACTCCCCAGGCGGGGTACTTATTGCGTTAACTCCGGCACAGAAGGGGTCGATACCTCCTACACCTAGTACCCATCGTTTACGGCCAGGACTACCGGGGTATCTAATCCCGTTCGCTCCCCTGGCTTTCGCGCCTCAGCGTCAGTTTTCGTCCAGAAAGTCGCCTTCGCCACTGGTGTTCTTCCTAATATCTACGCATTTCACCGCTACACTAGGAATTCCACTTTCCTCTCCGATACTCTAGATTGGCAGTTTCCATCCCATCACGGGGTTAAGCCCCGAACTTTTAAGACAGACTGACCAATCCGCCTGCGCGCGCTTTACGCCCAATAATTCCGGACAACGCTTGCCACCTACGTATTACCGCGGCTGCTGGCACGTAGTTAGCCGTGGCTTTCTATTCCGGTACCGTCAATCCTTCTAACTATTCGCAAGAAGGCCTTTCGTCCCGATTAACAGAGCTTTACAACCCGAAGGCCGTCATCACTCACGCGGCGTTGCTCCGTCAGACTTTCGTCCATTGCGGAAGATTCCCCACTGCTGCCTCCCGTAGGAGTCTGGGCCGTGTCTCAGTCCCAATGTGGCCGTTCATCCTCTCAGACCGGCTACTGATCATCGCCTTGGTGGGCCGTTACCCCTCCAACTAGCTAATCAGACGCAATCCCCTCCTTCAGTGATAGCTTATAAATAGAGGCCACCTTTCATCCATCCTCGATGCCGAGGTTAGATCGTATGCGGTATTAGCAGTCGTTTCCAACTGTTGTCCCCCTCTGAAGGGCAGGTTGATTACGCGTTACTCACCCGTTCGCCACTAAGATTGATAGAAGCAAGCTTCCATCGCTCTTCGTTCGACTTGCATGTGTTAAGCACGCCGCCAGCGTTCGTCCTGAGCCAGGATCAAACTCTCCAAGATATCTTGAAGCTATTTGAATAGCTCATTATTTGTTGTCGTTACATTTAAGTAACTTTGAATTATGGTTGGTTTTGACATTGTCAAAACCCGCACTCTGGCATATGTTCAATCATATGATTGATTACCTATCATTGTTCAGTTTTCAAAGATCTGTACCAGTAAAACTAGATTTCATCTAGCTTCGAAGCACTTTCTTTCGAAGTGTTTCACCAACTGGCGACTAGATTATAATAACATGTTGTCACTTTCATGTCAACACCTTTTTATAATCTTTTTTAGATTTTTGTAATTTCTGTTTTAACCAGGAATTACACTTTTATTCTAAAACGATTATCAACAAACATAGATTTTATCTAGTGTTTGCTAACTAATAAACAGTCGCTTCGAACGACTGTATAGCTATTATAGTACAAAGAACCGAGGGGCGCAACCCCTAATTTTAAAATTTTACAAACTTTTTTCTATATCTCTTTATATGGTATATTCCTATTCTTATCATACTATATATTGTATTTATTAATTATATAAATATACTAATACCATGCAATTGGATTAATATATCGTTAGTTTACTATTTTAGGCATTTATAAGTCTTGTTTTAGTACCTGGTCTATACCCTCATCAATATGGATATTTATTTCCACGTATTAAATTATCCTTATCTCATATTATATTACCCTTATCACGTATCATATTCCTCTTATTTTACCTTTATATAGTATATATATTATATAAAGCTACTATATTTTTTTAGTTATTATAAAAATAAAAACAACGCCATCCAACCAGATGGCGTTGTTTAATAAGGATTTGTGTTCCCTAGTCGGGGGTCCAGGGTATAGGGCCCTCATAAACTCAATATAAGGGCCAATGTGTCATTTTAGATATATGTGTATGTAAGGGATACATCATATATCATCAGTATGTATTAGAGATCAACTAAGCCTTTTAACGAGAGAAGAAAAGGCTATAATACCTACATTACTATAGATATTGTTTATTGTTGAATCGCACTGCGCAAATCAACTTTATTGTAGTCGTTGCTACCCATTGGTTCGTTAATAGCTTTACGAAGGTCTACTACGTGCTCATCAGCAGCAGTTGGTTCTTCGCTCGCTTTGTTTTTAACGGTTTCTTTAGCAGCGAACCAGATTGTTTCGTTCATGTAGTGACGAAGTTCTTCGTTAGATACATGTTCTTGCTCTTGCGCAAGGATATCCAAGATTGCATCTTCTAATGCTTGTGCTTCGTCGTCAGTCATAGGACCGCCTACTTGTTTTTGCTTTTGTACAACTTCGTTAACACGATCTACCATGCCACGCAATACGTTGTAACCATAGCTATTTACGAAGCCATCTTTTTCATTGTATTTAGGCGTTTCAAAGTATTCGTATTCGTTTTTGTTGCGGTTTTCACCGTTCCAATTTAAAGCTGTTTCAAAGCCATGTACGCGACCAAGGGAGTGCGTACGGAAGTAATCAGCATAGTTATGTTTATCTTTGGAATGCAACCATTTTTTATCAGCTTTAGTCAATTGTTCATGATTGTCGCGTTTAGCTTTTGCTAACGCGATTTTTTGTTCAGCATTTTCCCATGCTTTCACGTAATCATGAAGAGATTGTACTACTTGTGGGCTAGCCACAGGTACCAATACAACATTGCTCAAACCAGGTGCGGATGCAGGGTTTGGCAAGATCAAGTTATCATCGTATGTTGGTGCGCTTGCTGCGTGACCAGTGATGGATGCTGCGCTCATTAAAAGTGCCGCTGTGAAAGCAAGCATTGTAGATTTTTTCATATCTATTCCTCTTTTCATAGTCGAATTAATGTGCTGGTTCAGGGCTCCCGAAGGAACCCATACCAGTTGTATCCATTTGCTAACTAAATTACATACCCATTTTCGCCATCATTGCAGCCATTTGAGCTTTCAATACTTCTACTTCACTTTGTAGACCAGCGTTTTGAGCTTTAATTTGTTCGTTTTCATATTTCAAGTCAGATACTTCACCTTTTAATCCGGCGTTTTGAGCTTTCATTGCTGCCATTTCAGTTTGTACTGCGTATGCAGAGCTGATAGGGCCTTTGCGGTAGCGGTCTGCTACAGCTGCTTCAGCATCTCTGTTACCAACTTTCCAAGTTACACCAGCGTTTGCCATCATGTGGCTAGAACCGCCAGCCCAGGACAAGCCGCCATGGAACATTGTGGACTCGTTTTTGTAATGAGCTACACCCACTGCAATCGCGGAGTTACCACGGTAGTTACCGTAACCAGCCATGATTTGAGTTGGTTCCAATGGATCGTATTGCATAGGTTTCAATGCGGACAATGCTGCACCTTGTGCACCTACACGACCGATTTCTTCGTTCAATTGATCAACGCGAGGGTCAACTGCGCCTTTTACGGAAAGGTCATAGTTCAAGCCGCCATCAGCAGATTCAGTTTTCTTCAATGCTACGGAATGATCATCAGATGTCAATGTAGTACGGGAATCTTTCAATTGTTTAACGTTTACTGCATCAGTATCATTAGTGCCTTTTTGAACATTAGTGATTTTGTTACCACCCATGTTGAGGTTACCACCAGTGATATTTACAGTATCGCCACCGAAGGATACTTTAGGACCATTGGAGTTATTGGAAATGGAAGTGATGTTAGTGAGGTCACCTTTTACGTCGAAGGATACTTTACCGTTCGCATCAGTGTGAGCAGTAGTATTTACACCATTAGAGAAGTCTAAACCATCAGATAACATTACTGTTCTGGCGTTGCCACCATTTTCTTTATAAGTCAATGGAATTTGCTTAGCTGCTTCTTTACCATTGAAGTTAACTTGGTAGTTAGTTGTATGGTTAGTAGCATTTGGTTGAACGTCTACAGTGATCGCTTTGTTGTCACCAGATACAGTAACTGCTTCACGAGCTGCATCTTTAACGTCATTTTTATCTACAGATACTTCGTATGTTGCACCAGCTGCACCGAATGTATCGCCAGCTTTAGGAGCTACTTTAGCGATGTTATTAGCATCAGCTTTAGCTTGTACTTTTTCAGTAGATTTTTTAGCTGCTTCTTGTTGAACAAGTTTCAATTGTTCTTCAGTTGCGGCACGACCTTTAGTTGCGAAGTCAGCGGAATCAAGAGTTTTGTTAGTTAAGCCAGTGATGTCACCAGTTTTACCATCAAGCTTGATTGTGTTGTCGCCAGCTACGTTAACTACTTGGTCACCTTTGAATTCTAATTTGCCGTCGCCTTCGTTGTTAGTGATGGAAGTGATTTTGTTCAAATCGCCTTCAACATTAACTTTGTAAGGGTTAGCTTTAGAACCGTCGCCAGTCACTTTAGTGTTTTGACCGTCAACAAGGTTAGTTTTAGCTGCTTTCAATTGACGTACGTTAACCGCATCAGTATCGTTTACACCGTCTTCAACGTTAGTAATTTGTTTATTACCAGCATTGATGCCGTCTTTAGTTACGGATGGGCCATTGTTGATTACTAAGCCACCATCAGTGATCTTAGTATCGCCAATTGTTACGGAACCTTTATTAGTAAGATCTACATTGTTGCTCAATGCATATTCTACTTTAGCACCGTTTTCGTTGCTAGTTTGTTTTACAGTGAGGTTTTTACCGCCGGAGAATTCAACAGTTTTACCATCAGTAATTTTCTTAGCTGCTGTTTCAGAATCAGCAGTAGTATTACCAGAAGATTTAACGTTGAAGCTGTTCATTGTACCAAGGCCAGAACCGCTAATTGTCATTTCACCATTAGCAGATTTGGATACTGTGATACCGTCAGCACCTTTAACATTTACTTTACCGCCGTTAGCTGGAACATCTGTGCCATTAGCTTGGATTGTCCAGATATCGTCAGTGTTAGCGAATGTTTTGTCGCCGTATTTAATGCGGTCCCCATCTTTCTTAATTGTTGTGTAATTATCAGGTGTACCTAAGTGGATTTCCTTAGTTTGGATGGAGTCGATGCCTTTGATGTTTTTATTCAAGCGAATGTTCAAAGTATCGTTACCATCAGCAGTTACAGCGATGTTACCTGCAGCAGATTCAAATGTTTTTTCTTGCTCTTCAGTAACGCCTTCACCTTTAACTTTAACTGTGGAGTTAAGTTTATTTTTGTTTACAACGCTTTCATTGTTACCAGTGAATTTCAAGCCGTCATCAGTAGTAGCAACTTCGTGTTTGTTCTTGTTGCTATCTTCGTAAACGATACGAGTCATACCGTTAGTACCGTTTTTACCATCTACACCGTCTTGACCGTTAGCACCTTTGAAAGTAAGACCATCTTTACCGTCTTTACCATTCAAGCCGATAGAGCCGTCTTTACCGTTGATTACAACAGCAGAACCGTCTTTACCGTTTACACCGATCTTACCGTCAACACCTGGTTTACCATCTTTACCGTCATTACCAACTTTGATATCGTCGGACAATGCATAGTTGTAAGTATGGTTGCCAGTTACTTTATCAACGATTTGTTCAACAGTTAAGTTTTTACCTGCACCGAAGTTTACAGTTGTGCCAGGTTTTACGATTGTTGCACTGTGTTCGCCTACTGTGTTACCAGTAACGTCACCTTTCCAACCGGAGTTGTTGATTGTATCTACTACAGTTTTAACTGTTGCGATACCATCTTCACCATCTACGCCTGGTTTGCCGTCAACGCCGTCTTTCACTTTACCAAGTGTTACGTCGTATTTAACAACACCGTTTGCATCAACGGAAGCTTTAGTGTAGTTACCGTCAACGAAGTTCAAGCCTTCAGACAATTTAACTTTTTGTTTAGCACCGCCGTTAGCTGTGTAGTTAAGTTCAGCATCGCCAAGGTTAGTTGCTTTTGCATTTACTGTGTAAATGTTTTGACCATCAGCACCAATTGTTTTATCAACTGTTACGTTGTCACCAGCTTTAACTTCTGTCTTAGCGGATTTCAATTGTTTTACGTTAACTGCGTCAGTGTCATTTACGCCAGCTTTCACGTTAGTGATGTTCAAGTCACCAGCATTGATGCCACCTTTAGTAATGGATGGACCATTGTTGATTACTAAACCACCGTCAGTGATCTTAGTATCGCCAATTGTTAAGGAACCAGATGGAGTCAAGTTAACTTCTTTGGACAATTGAACTTTCAATTTGCCATCTACGTTGTTTACGCCGATGTTGTTGTCAGTCAATTTGGACTTATCTGCACCACCAACAACGTCCATAGTTTCGTTCAATTTCTTAGCGATAACTTTGGATTTATCAGCACCTTGTGCATCATCGCCAGCATATTTCATGCCATCATCCAATGTAGCCACTTCGTGTGTATTCTTGCTGTTATCTTCGTATACGATACGAGTGATACCATCTTTACCGTTGACACCAGGTTGACCATCTTTAGCTTTCATAGTAAGACCATCTTTACCGTCTTTACCATTCAAGCCGATGGAACCATCTTTACCGTTGATTACAACAGCGGAACCATCTTTACCGTTTACGCCGATTTTACCGTCAACACCGTCTTTACCATCTTTACCGTCGTTACCAACTTTGATGTCATTAGACAATGCATATGTATAAGTTTGTTCACCAGTTGCATTATCGATTTTTTGAGTAATTGTCAAATTATCGCCTGCTGCGTAGGATACAGTTTTACCGTTGCCTACTGCTGTTACAGCGTGGTTACCAACTACATTACCTTTCGCATCTGTGGAGAAGGAGTAGCCGTCTTTAATTTGATCTGCCAAACCAGACAAGTCGATTTTCGCGATTGTATTAGCTTGGTTAGCGCCATTGCCATCGTTGTATTTCAATGTAACGGATTTATCTGCTGCATTATAAGAGTAAGATGTAGTAGTTTCACCTGCACGATCAGATTGAGTTGGTGCAATGTGTAAATCGTTAGCTTTGGAAATACGTTTTACATCGCCGATGTTAGCTGCGTTATCGATTACATCGCCACCAGATTTAAGGTTAGTGATGTTGTTGCCACCCATGTTCACGTTGCCGCCATCGAATTTGAATTCGTTACCGCCGATTGTGAAAGTAGCATTACCACCATTCTTAATTGTGTTGATGTTGTTCAAGTCTTTAGCCAAACCGATATTGATTTCGCTGTTACCATCAGCACCTTGAGTGATGCTAGTTTTGATGTTAGAGGAATCATATTCGGAATCAGCTTTAGCGCCAGTACCTTTTACAGTTACTTTAGAGCCAAGTTTATTTTTCTTTTCGCCACCAGAGTTAGCGTCGAAGCGTAAACCATCATCTAATGTAGCTACTTCATGTTTGTTGTTGTTTTTATCTTCGTAAACAATACGAGTTACACCGTCAGCACCTTTTTCGCCTTTCATAGTAAGACCATCTTTACCATCTTTACCATTGAGGCCGATGGAGCCGTCTTTACCGTTGATCACAACGGAAGAACCATCTTTACCATTTACGCCGATTTTACCGTCAACGCCATCTTTACCGTCTTTGCCATCGTTACCAATCTTGATATCGTTAGCCAAGTCGAATTCAACTTTAGCGCCGTCGTTATTACTAGTTTGTTTAACAGTCAAGTTTTTACCTGCTGACATTTCAACTGTTTTACCATCAGAGATAGTTTTTGCAGTAGTTTCAGAATCAGCAGTTGTATTACCAGTGGATTTCACATTCCATACGGATTGTGCAGCACCTGGAGCTACATGCAAGTCGTAAGTAACTTGGTTACCGTTTTCAGTTTTGTTAACTGTTACGGAATTATCGTTGGAAGTTACTACTGTACGAGAATCTTTCAACTGTTTAACGTTAACTGCATCAGTATCGTTTACACCAGCTTTTACATTGGTGATGTTCAAGTTACCAGCGTTGATACCAGTTTTAAGAACAGATGGGCCACCAGAGATAGTCAAGCCACCGTTATTAACAACAGTGTCGCCAATAGTTAAGGAACCAGATGGAGTCAAGTTTACGTTGTTGTTAAGATCGTATTTAACTACGCCATCAGCAGCTACAGAAGCTGTTGTGTTGGAACCATTAGTGAAGTTCAAACCTTTATCCAATGTAACTTTTTGGTCGTTAGAGCCATTCGCTTTGTATGTTAAAGGAATTTGTTTAGCAGCTTTATCGCCATCAAATGTTACTGTATAAGTTGTGTTATGGTTTGTTTCATCTTTAACAGGTGTAACAGTGATTGGATTGTTAGTAGTGTTCGTAGTATTTACAGTCACTGCTTCACGAGCTGCATCTTTAACAGCATTACGGGAAACATTTACTTCGTATTTAGCATTTGCATCACCAGTTTGTTTGCCGTCAGCTACAGTGATATCAGCGATGTTAGTGTCGCCTGCAGCAGCAGATTTTTTAACAACGCTTTCAACAGCAGCTTTATCGCCTGTTGGCAAGTTGCTCAAGTCGATCTTAGCTGTTTTGTTCACTGCATTATCATTGCCATCAACATATTCCAATGTAACTGTTTTATCAGCGTTCACTGTGTATGTTTTGTCTTTGATATGAATGTCGTTAGCTTTGGAGATACGTTTAACGTCGCCAATGTTAGCTGCGTTATTGATCACATCGCCACCAGATTTAAGGTTAGTGATGTTATTATCGCCCATGTTCACATTGCCGCCATCGAATTTGAATTCGTTGCCGCCGATTGTGAAAGTAGCAGGACCTTCGTTTTTAATAGTCTTGATATTAGTCAAGTCACCAGCTAAACCGTATTCAACTTTAGCGCCGTCTTCGTTGCTAGTTTGTTTTACAGTCAAGTTTTTGCCTGCTGCCATTTCAACTGTTTTACCATCAGTGATAGTTTTTGCAGCTGCTTCAGAGTCAGCAGTTGTGTTACCAGTGGATTTCACATTCCATACGGATTGTGCAGCACCTGGAGCTACATGCAAGTCATAAGTAACTTGGTTACCGTTTTCAGTTTTATTAACTGTTACGGATTTATCGTTAGATGTAACTACTGTACGGGAGTCTTTCAACTGTTTAACGTTAACTGCATCAGTATCGTTTACGCCTGCTTTCACATTAGTAATGTTCAAGTTACCAGCGTTGATACCAGTTTTAGTAACGGATGGACCACCAGTGATAGTTAAGCCACCATTGTTGATCATTGTATCGCCAATAGTCAAGGAACCTGCTGGAGTCAAGTTGATGTTTTGAGCCAATTGAACTTTCAATTTGCCATCTACGTTGTTCACGCCAATGTTGTTGTTAGTCAATTTAGTTGTATCTGCACCACCAACGATATCCAATGTTTGGTTCAATTTCTTAGCGATTACTTTAGTTTTATCTGCACCTTGTGCATCATCGCCAGCATATTTCATGCCGTCATCTAATGTAGCCACTTCGTGTTTATTGTTAGTTTTATCTTCGTATACGATACGAGTCATGCCGTCTTTGCCGTTTTTACCGTCAACGCCGTCTTGACCGTTAGCGCCTTTAATAGTAAGACCATCTTTACCGTCTTTACCATTGAGGCCGATGGAACCATCTTTGCCGTTGATTACAACAGCAGAACCATCTTTACCATTTACGCCGATTTTACCGTCTACGCCGTCTTTACCATCTTTACCGTCGTTACCAACTTTGATGTTATCGGACAATGCATATTCAACTTTAGCACCGTCGTTGTTGCTAGTTTGTTTAACAGTCAAGTTTTTACCTGCTGCCATTTCAACTGTTTTACCATCAGTGATAGTTTTTGCAGCTGCTTCGGAGTCAGCAGTTGTATTACCAGTGGATTTCACATTCCATACGGATTGTGCAGCACCTGGAGCTACATGCAAGTCATAAGTAACTTGGTTACCGTTTTCAGTTTTATTAACTGTTACGGATTTATCGTTAGATGTAACTACTGTACGGGAGTCTTTCAACTGTTTAACGTTAACTGCATCAGTATCGTTTACGCCTGCTTTCACATTAGTAATGTTCAAGTTACCAGCGTTGATGCCAGTCTTAGTAACGGATGGGCCGCCTGTAATTGTTAAACCACCATTGTTGAGAATTGTGTCACCAATTTTCAAGGAACCATTTGGTGTTAAATCAACATCATTGGACAATGCATATGTGTAAGTATGTTCACCAGTTGCATTATCAATATTTTGAGCAACAGTTAAGTTTTTACCTGCTGCATAAGAAACAGTTTTACCATTTGCTACAGGTGTAACAGCATGGTTACCAACTACATTACCTTTAGCGTCAGTGGAGAAGGAATAACCGTCTTTGATTTGATCAGCCAAACCGGACAAGTCGATTTTCGCCACTGTACCAGATTGGTTAGCACCGTTACCATCGTTATATTTCAATGTAACAGATTTGCTTGCTGCATCATAAGCGTAAGATGTAGTAGTTTCACCTTGACGGTTAGAAGATGTTGGAGCAATGTGCAAGTCGTTAGCTTTAGAAATACGAGTTACGTCGCCGATGTTAGCAGCGTTATTCACTACATCGCCACCAGATTTAAGGTTAGTAATGTTTTGGTCACCCATGTTGATAGGGCCATTTGTGATGTTAATGGAGTTAGGACCAAATTCCATTTTTGGACCATTTGTAGTATTGGAAATGGAATTGATATTAACTAAATCTTTATTCACATCGTATTTAACAACGCCTTCAGCATCTACAGAGGCTGTTGTATTTTTACCGTTTGTGAAGTTCAAACCTTTATCCAATGTAACTGTTTGAGCATTTTGGCCATTCGCTTTGTAAGTCAAAGGAATTTGTTTAGCAGCTTTGTTGCCATCGAATGTTACTTGGTATGTAGTGTTATGATTTGCTTCATCTTGTACAGGTGTAACAGTGATAGGGTTGTTAGTTGTGTTTGTAGTATTTACAGTTACTGCTTCACGAGCTGCGTCTTTTACGTCGTTACGGGATACGTTTACTTCGTAAGTTGCGCCTGCATCACCGAAGTTTTCACCAGCTTTAGGTGCAACTTTAGCGATGTTTTTGTCGCTAGAACCAGCTACATCTGCTTTAGCTTGTACTTTTTCAGTAGAAGCTGCAGTAGGTTTTACGTTGTTAACATCTACAGTATATACAGTTTTTGTGCTGCCATCTGCATTTTGAATTACATTGCTTGTTACTTTCGCAGCATTTTTACCTTCTACTACAACAGTGCTGTTCAATTTATTTTTAGCGCTGTCGGATAAGTCAGCTACTACATTGCTACCGGATGCAGTTGTTTTAATGTACTCACCATTGTTAGCACCAACTACACCAAAGCTCAAGCCGCCTTGTTTGTTCAATTTTTGAAGATCAGTAGCGCCTGTGTTACCAGTCAAACCAACTGTGTTATTGAACTTGTTATTAACAATGTTCAATTGTTCTTCAGTAGCAGCACGACCTTTTTTAGCGAAGTCAGGGGCATCCAAAGTTACGTTAGTTAAACCAGTGATGTCACCAACTTTAGCATTCAAGTTAATGTTGTGATTGCCTGCAACGTTTACAGTTTGGTTACCACCAAATACAACTTTGCCGTCGCCACCTTTATTAGTGATGGATGTAATGTCTGTTAAATCACCTTCAACGTCTACTTTGAAAGTTTTAACACCATTGATTTCACGGTTGCTAACCTTTGTATTCTTACCATTTTCCATATCGATGGATTTTTTAGCAAGATTTTGGATAACTGTTTCGCCACCCTTGTTGATATTGGAAAGATCTTGTTTAGCAATACCTGTGATAACAGCCGTTTCGTTAGGAACGTCTTTGTTGTTACCATCAAGGTAAGTCATTGTTACTTTGCCGTTGTTATCAACTGCGTATTCACCAGGTTTAATGTGACGTTCGTCAGCACGAACTTGTTTCAATTGGCTAACATTAACTGCATCGTTGTCGTTTACGCCAGCTTTCACATTAGTAATCTTCAAATCACCAGCGTTGATGCCAGTCTTTGTAATGGAAGGACCATTATTGATAGTCAAACCATTGTCAGTGATGTTAGTATCGCCGATTTTGATAGACCCATCTGGAGTCAAATCGATGTCTTTGTTCAATGCAAATTCAACAGCTGCATTACCATTTTTATTAGTTTGTTTAATGATCATGTTTTTGCCGGCTTGCATTTCCACAGTTTTGCCGTCACGGATTTCTTGAACGCCAGCAGAACCTTGTGCCACTTTACCTTCTGTAGCAGTAGATTTCACATTGAAAGAGCTCATGTCGCCAGTTTTCAAACCGCTCAAGTCGATAACTGCTTTAGGGCCATTAACAGTTTTACCATTACCATCTTGGTAAGTCAATGTAACCTTTTTGTTAGCATCTACAGTATATTCAGCCACATTGTTATTAGTGCCTGCTGTAGGAGCCACATGCAAGTCATTAGCTTTGGAAATACGAGTTACGTCGCCAATGTTAGCAGCGTTATTCACTACATCGCCACCAGATTTTAGGTTAGTGATGTTATTATCACCAAGATCTAGGTTACCGCCAGTGATGCTGATGTTGTTACCACCAAAGTGCATTGTAGGACCACCATTGTTAGTGATGGATGTAATTTCTTTAAGATCCTTATTCAAGGAATATGTATATGTTTGTTGGCCAAGAGATGTTTCAATATCTTGCTTAACTGTTAAGTTCTTACCAGCTGCGTAGTTAACTGTAGTGCCGCTTTGAACTTTTGTAGGTGTTGCTTCACCGTCAAGTTTACCACCGTTAGCTGTAGCATTTGTTAAGAAGTCATATTTAGCAGCAGTATCAGCAGCGTTAATTGTGTATGTAGTACGACCATCAACTGTTTTTTCATCAACAGTAACGTTTTTACCAGCTTTCACCATGCCTTTGTCATCAAAACCTACAGTGATTTTGGAGTCTTTCGCACCGTCATGAGCCGCTACAGTAGATACACGACCTGTACCGATTACGTTCAATTTAC
Organism: Veillonella nakazawae; assembly: GCF_013393365.1. NCBI lineage: Bacteria > Bacillati > Bacillota > Negativicutes > Veillonellales > Veillonellaceae > Veillonella > Veillonella nakazawae. The sequence goes on along the minus strand of NZ_AP022321.1, from coordinate 68,363 downwards.
CGCCATCAGTTAAGAAGTCACTCTTACCAGTGTTACCAGTTACAGCAACGCCAACGTTTTTCAATTGAGCTACGTTAACAGCGTCAGTGTCTGCAGTACCTGCAGCAAGACCAGTCAATTGACGAGTCAAAGTGCTACCATTACCGATAGATACAGCAGCTGTAGTAGCGGTTTTTACATTACCAGTTAAAGGATTATATTTACGTTCATGAGGATCGGATGGGTTGTAACCTACAACACCTTTATCTGTAGTTGTAACAGAAGAAGCACCTAATGCTACACCTTCAGCAATATTAGCCTCTGCTACATCACCAAGAGCAGTACCTCTAGTTACATTAGCTTTAGCCACATGACCTACGGCAACACCATATTGGCCATTTGCACGAGTACCAGCACCTACAGCTACGCCAGATTCACCTTCAGTTTGAGATTGCATACCGATAGCAATGGAGTTTACACCCTTAGCAATTACTTTAGGAGAATCTTTACCACTTTGACCGATAGCGATAGCATTGTTACCAGAAGCTTCTGCACGTGCACCAATTACAGTAGCACCAGAACCGGATGCTTTAGTTTCACGACCGATAGCAATTGTATCTAAATGAGTCGCTTCATTATCACGACCGATGGCGATTTGAGAGTTTTCATCTGCAGTCGCTGCAAAGTTTCTGCCACCATTTGTGGAGTCAGTCAAGTTATTTTTACCAATGGAGATACCACCCATTGTTTTTGCATTATTAAATTGACCCAAAGTTACAGTGTCTGCCACGTGGGATGTATTTTCAGAACCAATGGCAACTGAGTTTTGGCCCTTTGCATTATTGTTGTAACCAGCTGCAAAAGAACCTGCACCAGTAGCATTAGTATATACACCCATAGCAGAAGCGCTAGTACCAGTGGCACTAGAGTAATTACCTACTACAGTAGAATATTCACCTGCTTTTTTAGGCGTTGTTTCCCAAGAACCTTTGGTGTAATTAACATTATTGTAGGTACCAATAGCAACAGCAGCCTTAGCATCAGCATTATTTACATTACCAACAGCAACAGAACCATTGCCAGATGCAGTATTACCAGCACCAACAGCTGTTGCCGCACCACCTGTAGCCGTATTTCTATTACCTACAGCAGTAGTCGCATTATTAGTTGATGTATTTTTTGCACCAATAGCTACTTTGCCATCATGACCAGCTACATCATCCGTAGTATTTTGGTAACCTACAACGATGGAGTTTTGCCCAACGTTATAGTTTTGACCATTACTTTTTGGATAAGTATCAGCCCAAATATTTACATGACTACCACTAGTATCATAACCTGCTTGTGCTTCTAGAGGCGCAATACCACCCATAGCACCAGCTACAGCCAAGCCAGCCAATACGCTAGCTAATACTTTTTTCTTGCCGTTATTATTTTTAGCAGTTTCAGGTACTACTACGTAGCAGCCTTTAGATTTGCTATAAACGACCTTAAAAACCTTATTCATAGAAACTATGAACCCCTTTCTCTCTTATAAAGAAAACACTAAATGCCTTATATACATTTTTTGTTTCATGAATTGTTTATGACACACGTTCACATACTATTCATTAAGATATTAATATGATAACAATTTATAAACTAATTGTAAATAGAAATTCCTAAAATAATTAAAATAAATTTTATATTTCTAAACAAGATAAATTGAATTTTCTAGATATGTGGAAATATCTCCACATCACCATAGAATAAGGCTTTCTCTTATAATTGTATTATATATAATATAATACATTATATATATAAGAGTATAAAACAGATCCTATTAGTTTATATTTACATTATATTTGTATATCTTATACAAGTTTATCTTCATCTAAAATATATAAACTTTCTAAATTAGATGAAGATAAAACATAGTAATAAAGCGTTTCTTCATAAATGCATAGAAAAAGGTAGTTAATATAAGCAGTCTATTATTTTATAATTGTTTATATTTGTACAGCTATTGAGTCTTAAGTAAGGGCAACAATACATAAACGCAAAAAACAACGCCATCCTTTCGGATGGCGTCGTTTCGCATAAGGATTGTGTGCCCTAGTCGGGGTCCAGGGAACAGCAAGGCCCTCAAACAATCGCCGTATGAGGGCCATATGTAGTTGTTCATTATATACACTGTGCGTCACACATCATTTCCTAATTCATTGTATATCGTTTATGCCGAGCTCTCAGTGTGTTAATGATTTATAGTTAAATTTACAAACCTTATTATTGAATCGCAGCGCGCAAGTCTACTTTTTTAGTTTCTTGGTTAGCTGGACGATTGATTGCTTCGCGAAGATCTACAGTGTGTTCATCTTGAACAGTAGGTTCTTCACTAGCTTTATTTTTAACTGTTTGTTTAGCTGCGAACCAGATTATTTCGTTCATGTAGTGACGAAGTTCTTCGTTAGAAACGTTTTCTTGGTCTTTAGCCATTACATCCAAAATAGCATCTTCTAATGCTTGTGCTTCGTCGTCAGTCATAGGACCGCCAACTTCTTTTTGTTTTTGGATGATTTCGTTAATACGATCTGTCATGCCGCGCAATACATTGTAACCATAGCTGTTAGTGAAGCCATCTTCTTTATTGTATTTAGGCATTTCAAAGTATTCGTATTCGTTTTTATTACGGTTTTCACCATTCCAGTTCAAGAACACTTCTTGACCATGTACACGACCGATGGAATGTGTACGGAAGTAGTCAGCATAGTTGTGTTTGTCATAGGAATGTAACCATTTTTTCTCAGCTTTAGTCATACGTTCATGGTTTTCGTATTTTACTTTAGCTTTTGCGATGTTGATTTCCGCATTTTGCCAAGCTTTCACATAGTCATGAACAGCAGACACTGTTTGTGGACTAGCCACTGGAACCAATACTACATTGCCCAATGCTGGAGCAGATACTGGATTACGTAAAATCAAATTATCGTCATATGTTGGAGCGGATTGTGCACCTACAACGCCTGTAGAAATAACAAGAGCCGCTGCACAAGCAAGTAATGTAGATTTTTTCATTCTATATTCCTCTTTTCTATCGTTAGATTATGGTGAAAGTATCTCTTACGCGTTTCACGTTCATATTTAAAAGCATTATTTTCATAAACAATAGGGAGAGGTAAGCGCTACGCTAGGTAGCGCATACCTTCCTTTGTTCATTCAGTTCTTACACTCACAAATGATTACATACCAAGTTTTGCCATCATAGCAGCAATTTGAGCTTTCATTTGTTCGTTTTCAGCTTTCAAATCAGATACTTCTGTTTTTAATCCAGCGTTTTGTGCTTTAACGGAAGCCATTTCTTGTTGCATTGCATAAGCAGAGCTGATAGGGCCTTTGCGGTAACGATCTGCTACAGCAGCTTCGCTATCACGGTTGCCAACTTTCCAAGTTACACCAGCGTTTGCCATCATGTGACGGGAACCACCAGCCCATGCTAAGCCAGCATGCATCATTGTGGACTCGTTTTTGTAATGAGCAACGCCCATTGCAATAGCGGAGTTACCACGGTAGTTACCATAACCAGCCATGATTTGAGTTGGTTCTAATGGATCGTATTGGATAGGTTTCAATGCTGCAAGAGCTGCGCCTTGTGCACCTACACGACCGATTTCATCAGTTAACTCATCGAAACGAGGGCTTGCACCAGTAGACAAGTCGTATACTTTAGCGCCATCAGCACTTTCAGATTCACGAACACCTACGGAACCATCAGTAGATTTAACGATTGTACGAGAATCTTTCAATTGTTTCAAGTTAACCGCATCTGTATCGTTAGTACCTTTACCAAGGTTAGTAATTTTGTTACCACCCATGTTGAGGTTACCACCAGTTACGGAAAGGTCACCAGCGTTGAAGTTCAATGCAGGACCATTGTCGCTATTCTTGATGGAGTTGATACCTTTAAGGTCTTTGTTCAATTTAACAGTTAATGTATCGTTACCATCAGCTACTACATTGATGTTACCAGCAGCGGATTGGAATGCAGTGGATTGAGCTGCAGTCACACCTTCACCTTGAACTTTAACAAGCGTATTCAACGCATGTTTGTTTTCAGTACCAGTGTTGTTACCTGTGAATTTCAAACCATCATCCATAGTTGCTACTTCACGTTTGATTGGGTTGCCATCAGTATCTTTCAATGGGTTGCCATCTTTATCTTTTGGTACGTATACGATACGTTCAGATTTGTCGCCATTGTTAGCTTCTGGTTTAACAAGAGTTTTGGAACCGTGATCTGTAGAGATATCTACACCAGTACCATCTGCACCAGCAGGACCTTGAGGACCAGTCAAGCCAATGTGACCTACGCCATCTTTACCAGCGATGGATACAGCGTCTTTACCATCTTTACCGATGGAAACTTTACCGTCGATACCGTTAGCACCGTCTTTACCGGAGATGGATACACCATCTTTACCAGCTACGCCATCTTTACCAGGAACACCAATGGAGTTCAAGCCGTTAAGATCTTTATCAAGACCGATTACAACTTTACCATCTTTAGTCATAGTTTTGATGTTGGATGCGCTGTAGTTGTCATCAGCTTTAGTGCCTTCGCCTACGATTTCAAGTTTTTCACCCAAGTTTTTATGGATTTCACTATTAGCACCAGTAGATTGTGTACCGAAATTCAAACCTTTGTTGCCGATTGCATCAGCAGCATTTTTAAGGTCGGATACGTTTACAGCACCATTCTTAGTATTGTTGTCAGCTGCTGCTGCATCAATCTTATCTAAGAATGTATTACCAGCTTTATCAGCGATGGAAGAACCAATGTTGTTCAACTTAGTAGGAGCTGTAGTGGAGTCACCTGCACTATTCATGGAAGCGATTACTTCATTAGGTGCTACGACAGTACCAGAACCATCTTTAGCTGTGTTGAAAGTACCATCTGGTTGTTTGTAAACTTTAGTGCCATCTTGTTTAGTGTATACCACTGGAAGTTGAGCGTTGTTTACAACACCTTGGTTATTGATCTTGATGTCATATTGGTGACCTTTAGCTGCATCATAAGTTGCAGATGTAGGATCATTTTTATCAGTTACGGAGATAGTGCCATCAGAAGATTCAACAGTTGTAACTTTATCTTTCAATTGTTTAACGTTTACTGCATCTGTATCGTTTTCACCAGCTTTAACACCTGTGATTTTCTTATCACCAGCGTTAATACCAGTCTTAGTTACAGATGGGCCACCAGTGATAGTCAAGCCATCGTTGTTAACTTTAGTATCGCCAATTTTCACGGAACCATCTTTAGTAAGATCAAGGTCTTTAGACAATTGAACTTTCAATTTGCCATTGTCGTTATTTACACCGATGTTGTTATCAGTCAATTTAGCTTTATCAGCACCACCAACGATATCTACTACGTTGTTAAGATGTTTCTTAATAACTTTAGTTGGATCAGTTTGACCGTCGTCACCAGCGAACTTCATGCCATCATCGTGAGTTGCAACTTCATGTGTGTTGCCATCTTTGTCTTCGTATACGATACGAGTCAATTTATCACCAGGTTGGCCATCAACACCAGGAACGCCGTCTTTAACGGAAATCTTAGCACTTGCGCCATCTTTACCGTCAGCACCCTTAGGACCAGTCAAGCCGATAGAGCCATCTTTACCGTTGAGTACAACAGATGCGCCGTCTTTACCGTTAACACCGATCTTACCATCAACGCCGTCTTTACCATCTTTACCAACAACTACGCTGTCAGCTTTAAGGTTTTTATCAAGTTTAACGTCGATAGTTGTGTTACCATCTGCATCTTGACCAATGATAGTCTTAACATTTTCACCGCTGTATTCAGTATCAGCTTTTGTACCTTCACCTTGGATTTTCACAGTGGAACCAAGTTTATTAGTTTTCACACCGCCAGAGTTAGCGTCGAATTTCAAGCCTTTTTCAATCAATGCGTCAGCTGTATTTTTAAGGTCTGTTACATTAACTGCACCGTTCTTAGTTTTGTTGTCAGCAGCTGCTGCATCAATTTTATCTAAGTAAGTGTTACCAGCTTGATCAGCAATAGTGGAACCTACGTTGTTCAACTTCATAGGAGTTGTTGTGGAATCACCACCATTGTTCATGGATGCAATTACATCAGCAGGTTGAACTGTAGTACCAGTACCATCAGGCTTAGTATTGAATGTAACATTACCAGTAGCAGGATCTACGATTTTGTAAAGTTTGTCGCCATCTTTATTAGTATAAACAACTGGAGTTTGAGCTTTTTCCACTACAGTTTGGTTATTGATAGTGATGTCATATTGGTGACCTTTAGCTGCATCATAACCAGGTTGACCAGCAACGTTTTTGTCTACTACTTTGATGGAACTATCGGAAGACTCAACAGTTGTAACTTTGTCTTTCAATTGTTTTAAGTTTACTGCATCAGTATCGTTTTCACCAGCTTTAACGTTAACAATTTTGTTACCGCCATTATCTAAGCCATCTTTAGTCAATTTAACATCAGTAGTAGTACCACCTGCAGGAGCAGTGATTGTTACACCGTTGTTATCAACTTTTGTAGCACCAGTAGTCAAGGAGCCATCAGCATCCAAGTCAACATTTTTAGCCAATTGAACTTTCAATTTGCCATTAACATTATTAACACCGATATTATCAGTAGTAGTCAACTTATCTTTATCAGCGCCACCAATGATATCTACAACATTGTTAAGATGTTTCTTAATAACTTTAGTATCATCAGCTTGACCATCGTCACCAGCAAACTTCATACCATCATCATGAGTTGCTACTTGATGTTCGTTGCCATCTTTATCGTTGTAGAAGATACGAGTGATACCATCAACACCGTCTTTACCATCTACACCAGCTTTACCTTCTTTAACAGTAATATCAGCAGTTACATTTTTACCATCTTTACCAGCAGGGCCAGTTAAACCAATGTGACCTACGCCATCTTTACCGGAGATAGATACTGCATCTTTACCGTCTTTACCAGAAATACCAACTTTACCATCGATACCATTTGTACCAGGAAGGCCAGGAGCACCTGTAGCACCTTGAGGTCCAACAATAGTTACGCCATCTTTACCTGCTTGACCATCTTTACCATTAACAACTACTTTATCCAAGTTAGTTAAATCTTTGTCTAGGCTGTAAGTATAAGTTTGAGTTTTATTGGCTGCATCAACAGTTTGTTTTACAGTCAAGTTTTTACCTGCTGCAAAGTTTACAGTGCCACCATTTTCAACAGCTGTTGCAGTTGCTGCACCATCTAATTTACCATCACCAGCAATTGCATTAGCTTTGAAACCGTAGTTATTACCAGCTGCAGGAATGTTCAAGTCGGAGAAGTCGATAACTGCTTTAGTATCAGTTACAGCTTTACCATTGCCATCGTTATAAGTCAATGTAACTTTCTTAGTACCTGCATCGTATTTGTATACGTTTTCAGTACCGCTTACTACACCGCCTTTAGCTTCAGTACTACCAGCTTTAACTGCTGTAGGAGCAATGTGCAATTCAGAAGCTTTCAATGTATCATGTACAGATTTCAATTGATCTTCTGTAGCTGCTTGACCAGATACAATATTCGTAGGATCGAAAGTTTTATTAGTCAAACCACCGATATTACCAGTTTTAGCATTCAATGTGATAGGGTTAGTACCACCAACTGTTACTGTTTCGTTAGGACCGAATGTGAGTTTACCAGAACCAGCGCCATTTGTGATGGAGTTGATATCCGTTAAGTCACCTTCAACGTTGATTTTGTATGGATCAGCGTCTGTACCAGTACCAGTCTTAGTAGTATTTTTACCATTTTCAATTTTTGCTAATTTAGCATTTACAGTGTAAGTTTTTTGACCTGTAGTTGCATCAGTTGTATCAGTAACAGTTACGTTGTCACCAGCTTTAACTTTAGAACCAAGACCAGTGATTACTTTCTTACCGTCATCAGTGATGTTGGAAAGATCGTTTTTAGCGATGCCAGTAATTTTAGCTTCTTCGCCAGTAACTGGTTTACCATTGCCATCAACGTAAGTCATTGTTACACTACCGTCGTTTTGTACAGCATAGCTACCAGGTTTGATGTGTTTTTCATCATCAAGATTAGCTACTTTCTTAACAGTTGTGCCACCATCAGTGCTATAAGTGATACGGTCGCCATCTTTCTTAATGGAGATGTTGTCGTTTTTGTCGCCAAGTTTAACTTCTTTAGTTGTTACGCTATCAAGATCTTTAAGGTCTTTATCAAGAGCGTATGCAACTTCTGTATTACCGTTACCGTCGTTAGTTTGTTTAACAGTTAAGTTTTTACCAGCTTGCATTGTAACGGATTTACCGTCTGCAATGTTTTGATCTGTATCACCAGAATGTGTACCTTCTGTAGCAGAAACTGCACCAGATTTCAAGTTCCAAGTAGATGCTGTACCAGCAGCTGCATTTACATGTAAGTCATATGTTACTTGGTCGCCATTTGTTGTTTTGTTAATTGTTACAGATTTGTCGTTGGAAGTAACAACTGTACGAGCTGCTTTCAATTGATCGTAGTTAACTGCATCAGTACCATCTGTAGCAGGTTTCACATTAGTGATTTTTTGGTTACCTGCATTGATACCGTCTTTCTTAACAGATGGACCACCAGTGATAGTTACGCCATCGTTGTTAACTTTAGTGTCACCAATTGTTAAGGAACCGTTTTTAGTCAAATCAACGTCTTTATTCAAGTCGTATTTAACTACGCCATCAGCAGCTACGGAAGCTGTTGTGTTGGAACCGTTAGTGAAGTTCAAACCTTTGTCCAATTTAACTGTTTGGTCACCAGTACCATTAGCTTTGTAAGTCAAAGGAATTTGTTTAGCTGCTTTTTCACCATCGAATTTCACTTCGTATGTAGTGTTATGCTTTGCATCATCTTTCACAGGGTTAACAGTGATAGGGTTATCTGCATCAGCTGTGTAGTTACCACCAGTAGTTGTACCACCGTTGTTAACTGTTACTGCTTCACGAGCTGCATCTTTAACTGCATTACGGGAAACATTTACGGAGTATTGAGCATCTGGATCGCCAGAGTTTTTACCGTTTTCAACAGCAATATCAGCCAAGTTAGTATCGCCAGCTGCGTCAGCTTTTTTAACTACACTTTCAATAGAGGACGCACCACCAGGTGTAGAAGGATTAGTTACACTAATTTTGAAGTCTGTGTTATCACCAACAGTTGTTGGAGTTACAGTTACATTAGTGGAACCAGAGGATACTGTATATGTTTTATTTAATTTAGTTTTAGCGTCATCGGACAAATCAGCTACTACATCTGTACCAGAAGCAGTTGTTTTGATGTATTGACCGTTGTTAGCACCAACTACACCGAAGCTCAAACCACCAGTTTTATTGAATTTTTGAGTATCTGTATTACCAGTGTTACCTGCTAATTTAATTGTGTTGTTGAAGCCATCGCTTACTTTTTTCAATTGGTCTTCAGTTGCTGCACGACCGGAAACAACAGTTGGGTTAGTAATATCCCAATCTTTGTTTTGTAAGCCAGTTACATAGCCACCTTTACCATCTAAGGAAATAGGGTTGTCGCCTTCAACTTTTACAACTTGATCACCAGCGAAGGAGATTTTACCAGAACCAGTACCATTTGTAATGGAGGAGATGTCTTTCAAGTCACCTTGTACATTTACTTTGTACGGAGTAGCTGCTGTACCATCACCTGTTACAGTAGTATTTTTACCACCTTCAACTTTAGAAGGATCAGTGTTACCAGTAGCACCAGTAGAGCTTACTGTGTAAATATCATGACCATCTGTTGCATCTTGAGTCTTAGCAACAGTTACGCCATTACCAGCTTTAACTTCTGTCTTAGCGGATTTCAATTGTTTTACGTTAACTGCATCAGTATCGTCTGTACCAGGAGCTACATTAGTGATTTTGCTACCACCCATGTTAAGTGGGCCGCCAGTGATGTTGATGGAGTTGCCACCAATTGTCATTTTAGGACCATTGTCAGCATTAGAAATAGATGTAATACCTTTCAAGTCGCCTTCTACATTAACTTTGTATGGATCGTCTTGAGTACCTTCACCAGTAACTTTAGTGTTTTTACCATCTACAAGTTTAGTTTTAGCGTCTTTTAATTGTTTTACGTTAACTGCATCAGTATCCTTTACACCAGCTTTTACATTAGAAATGTTTTTATTACCAGCATCGATACCATCTTTCTTAACAGATGGGCCACCAGTGATTGTTAAGCCATCGTTAGTAACTTTAGTATCACCAACTGTTAAGGAACCATCTTTAGTCAAATCAACATCCTTATTCAAGGAATATGTGAATTGTTTACCAGCTTGGTCTAATACAATGTTTTTACCAGCTTTGAAAGTAACAGTATCGCCAGGGCTTACTTTTTCAGAAGTTGTGCCGTTTGTAGTACCACCATTATTAGCGGAAGTTACTTTCCAACCAGAGTTGTTGATCGCTTGAGTAACATTGTCAGTTGTAGCAATACCGTTTGTAGTAGGAGCAACTGCTTTACCATCGGCATTAGTAGTAATATTTTCACCTACTTTAGCAGTGATTTTTACACTATTTTTATCAGCAGATGTAGAGATGAATTTGTCATCACCTTTAACATTCAATGTACCATTGTCTAACAATACATCGCTATTGCCAGTGTCGCCAGCGTATTTCAAGTTAACGCTTCTCAATTGAGCTACGTTAACAGCATCGCTGTCAGCAGTACCTGCTGCAAGACCTGTAATTTGACGAGTTGCATTAGCACCGTCACCTACGGAAACAGCTGCCAATGTAGAAGTTTGTGCCGTACCAGCAAGACCAGCATATTTATTTGTACGAGTTTCTGCAGGGTTAAAGCCTTTAACACCTTTATCTACAGTTGCTTTAGACTGAGAACCAAGAGCAACGCCATCAGCAACAGATGCCTTTGCCTCTTTACCTAATGCTGTAGCAGATGCAGCAGATGCTTCAGAAGCTTGACCTAATGCACTTGCACCATTAGCTGTAGCAGAAGATTTGCCACCTACTGCAGTAGAAGCAGTGCCAGAGGAGTTAGCTTGCATACCAATTGCAACAGCTGCAAATCCACTGGCTGTTGTTTTATATGTATTACCACCACTTGGAGCACCATTAGTACCGATAGCAATAGCAGCATTAGCAGTAGCTTCTGTACGATTACCAATAGCTACTGATAAATCATTTTCAGCTTTTGCTTCACGACCAATAGCGATTGTATCTTCACGAGCTGCTCTGTTATCACGACCAATAGCAATTTGAGTAGAACCTGCATTACGGCCACCATTTGCAGTAGCGTCAGCAAGGTTATTTTGACCAATAGCAATACCACCACCAGTATTGGCATTATTAGAAGTACCAATTGTGATAGTGTCTTCTACCTTAGAGGTATTGCCATAACCAATAGCTGTAGCATTTTGACCAGATGCAGTGTTACGAGCACCAAAAGCTTGAGAGTTTTTAGCAGTTGCTTTAGAGCCTGCACCAACCGCTGTAGATTCAGTACCGGTTGCATTAGCAAGTGCACCAACACCAACTGCCATATGAGCATTAGCTTTTGAATAAGAACCCACTGCAAGAGCATATGCATCTTGACCACTAGTTAATGCTTCAGAATATGTACCAATAGCGATATTATCTGTATTACTAGCTTTTGCTACATTACCTACAGCAATAGTATTTCTACCAGTTGCCTGAGATCCTACGCCAATTGCAGATGCAGCAGGACCAGTTGCTATGTTTTGGTTACCAAGAGCCATAGATGAATCTTGATTCGCCACATTGTTAGCACCATAAATAATATGACCGTTACCGCTACCACCAGTTGTATTATTTTGGTAACCAACAACAACAGAGTTTGGAGATGTTCTATTAGAACCATTATAAGCATTAGGAGTGATATTAACAGCACTACCACCATAATTACCATCTGCTTGTACAGGTGTACCTGCTGTAGCAGCCACCATAGCTAAACCAGCTAATACGCTAGCAAGAGCTTTTTTCTTACCACCATTGTTTTTTGCAACTTCGGAAACTACTACGTAGCACTCTTTAGTTTTGCTCCAAACAACTTTAAAGATTTTATTCATATTACTATGAACCCCTTTCTTAACTAGACACAATTACAATCCTTATAATTAAATCAATAAAATACAAAAGAACAAAAAGCCTAAATTTCCCATACCTTTACGCCTTTCTGAGTATCTTTCATATTTCTTTCATTTTGTGTCATGAACAGAATATCATATATCGAAAATGTTGTAAATAGTTTTCTTCATGTTTTTATCATAAACAGCAAGGTTTGTTGTCAGAACCTTTATTTTGTTAAACAAAATTTAATATATGAGTGTTTTTTTACTCATTTTTTCGGTGTTTTATACGTATTTTATAAAATATAATCTATTTTTCTCTATACAGTACTAGTTTTTTCGATAACAATATTAATGCAAGTTATAAATAAACGTTTAATTGATTTAATCTCATTGATTTTTCTCGATTTTGGCATCTATTTATATATTATCTATAAAATATGGATCATAGAAAAATATGAATATAATAATCCAACAATCTTTTAAAGGCACTTTCACATTTTTTTCATATACGAACTTATAAATGAAATAACTATGAATTTTTTGACCGATTTTGATAAAAATTATGATATACTAAATCATTATGAGGAGCATTTTCCGAAGATTAGTTATAGAGGGGATATATTCTAATGAGTAAACAACACATTACTAGTGTAGATCAATCTAAAATTAACGACCTAAAGGAATCTTACGACGATTTTCTATACGTATCAAAACCATTTTCCAATACATGTATTACATCTTTAATGGCAAAAGCTCTTATTTATGGCTTAGACCCAGTACCAGTTGAAGACGCGCGCGTATTAGAGTTGGGCTCTTCTTGCGGTGGAAATATCATACCCCAAGCCCTATATAATCCAACAGCAACTTTCACTGGCATCGACCTATCCCCTACTCAGGTAAAGCATGGGAATGAATTAATTGAATCCATGGGGCTTAAAAATATTACCTTATTAGAAAAAAATATTATGGATATTGATGAGACATTCGGTACCTTCGATTACATTATCGTTCATGGTATTTGGTCTTGGGTGCCTGATGTGGTAAAAGATAAAATCCTTAATATTTGCAGTCACAACCTATCTGATCGTGGTATTGCCTATGTTTCATATAATACGTATCCAGGTTGGAAACGGTTAGAGCAATTGCGGGATATTATGTTATATTCTGAAAAACATGCACCTAACGACTCATTACAAGAGCGTACGGTCTACACAAAAAATGTATTAAAACTCATTGCAGAAACAATGAAGCTAGATGAACGTTCCCAACAAATTTCTGATTATAAGATCAAAAACATAAATCGTGTAATCCAATCTAACGATTACTACGTTGGTCATGAATACTTAGAAGCTATTAATGATCCTGTATATGTGTCTGAATTTATTGAGCGTGCTCAACAACAAGGTTGCGCTTATATCGGCGACGAAACTTTAAATCGTTCTTTTATCACTTGGCTCAATAGTGATGTAGAAAAAAATATTAGAACATTAGCTAGAGATAGCTACATTGATAAGGAGCAGTACTACGATTATGTGTATGATACTCAGTTCCGCATGGCCCTATTAACAAAGTGTAGCAACGAAGATAAAATTTCCCATGACGAAAGGGTTGAGAAGAAAGTACTAGATACACTATACTTCAACAATGCATTAGATGAAGAGCCTGGTGTTCCTCCAGAGTGGACCAACGTTATGCACATTAGCATTCAAGAATTAATGGATACAAAACGACCATTCAATGTAGCAGATATAATGAAACATATTGAAGAACACCATCCTGATTCTGAAATCGATACTGATGCTATGTATAGACGTTTATTCCATCTTGCTATCGTTGGTCATGTCAACACGTATGCTAAAAAGTATGATCAATTACCGTTTGTGGAAAATGAAACCTATATTCCAGAGCATTTCATAAACTATGTATCCACCCTGGTTGAAAAAGGTGGCTATCAATACATGTGCCTTGGCAATATGTATAATCAAATAGACTATTCTGTTGATGAAGGTTTATCGTACGTCATGAAATTGATGGCAAAACCAATTTCTCGTCAAGAATTGATTGATACTATGAACGAAAACATGACCGTTGAAAGAACAAAAGATGATGGCACTAAACACATTGTGTCCTCTGAGCAATATTTAAACGAGTCCATCGCGCACATCCAATCGCTAGGTTATTTTGCCAAATAAATCGCAAATTATATAATCACAAACAATATCGAAAATTACATAATATGGAACTACAAAAGGAGTAACTGATCATATCAGTTACTCCTTTTTATATTCACTACTATGCAACCTCGGGGTGGAGTTGAGGTATGCATAGTAGCTACTTATTAAGTTGTGTGAACACTATAAACTAATAGTATCCTTATTTTTTATTAACACGAACGCGTTCGATTGTTGCTTCACCTTTAGCATTTTTAGCTACAGTATCAACACGGAACAAAGCCATTTCAGGGCTAAATTCTGTTACTAGGCGATCATTAACTGTTACGCCGTCTTGAATGGCACGGTATACGATTTGAGCAAATTCATAACGTGTTAACATACGGTCACCACCGAATGTGCCATCTGGATAGCCTTCTACAAGACCACGGCGGGATAAATCGCTTACAGCTTCATATGCCCAGTGATTTGTAGGGATATCTGGGAACAATGTTGTGTGATCGGCTTTCATCTTAGTACCAGCAACGCCGTTCAACAATGCAGTCAATTTTTGAATTTGAGCATTTTGTTCAGCTACAGTTTTCTTAAGGGCTAATACTTCTTTGCCAATCGCTACACGAGATCGAGATACACCGCTATGAGCCCCTACTTTCACAGATAAACCAGCATTGAATACTGTTTCATCACTGCCTACAGTAGAACCTACGCTAAGTTGTACGTCTTCGTTAGGACGGTAGAAAGCGCCGATAGCTGCCGCATCACCACTGCGGTAATGACCATAACCTGCAGCGAAGTCCCATTTAGCATCTGGGTCGAAATCAAGTGGATGCAATGCTGCTAACGCTGCTGCACCTGCTACAGATTTATTGACGCGTTTATCCATCTTGGATAAGTCACCTTTGATATTTTTGATATCATTTGTATTTTTAGTGATATTTGTTGTGTTATTTGTAATTTGGTCTGCAATATCGTCTGCAAGAGATACCTTGTAGTCGTGAGTATTACCATTTACAGTTGGTGTTACCTTAATATGGTCACCAGCTGTTACAGTTGTAACACTAGTAGATGCTGCAATTTGATCTTGTACGCGTTTAAGTTGAGATACATTAACCGCATCAGTATCTGCTACACCGGCTTTTACATTGTTAATGATTTGATCGCCAGCGCTGATACCAGTTGTAGTGTAGTAAACTGTTTTGTCCCCTTCACTTGCGTACATACCGTATTTATCGAATTTTGCTTGTTCTAAGGTATCTGTATTTTCGATTTGAACACCCTTAGGTGTAATACCGATATTTTCGCTACCGTTAAAGAAGCGAGCACTGTCTTTATCGATACGAGCACGAACGTCGTCAGTTGCTTTGCCGAAGTTAGCAGAGTTCATTTCTACTAAGTCTTTGTTTACAGATACTTTGTATTCTGCACCGCCATTAGCATTTGTACCAGATGTTACAGTCGTATTAGCACCAGCTACTACAGTAGTATGTTTTTTAGCATCTGCTTCAACAGTAGAGATTTTAGTTTCTACCTTTTTAAGTTGCGCTACATTTACTGCATCAGTATCATTTGTACCAGCTGCAACAGATGTAATTTGACGTGTTACATCATTAGCTACATCACCAACGGATACAGCTGCTGCAGTCGCTTTCCATGTGGAACTTGTATCAGTAGATGCTGCTTTGGTACTAATATCATAACCAGCTGCACCTTTATCTACTGTCGCATTAGATTTATAACCAAGAGCTACACCGCCTTCAACAGAAGCTTTTGCATCATAACCAATAGTTGTTGTATTGGCAACAGAGCGTGTTTCGCCAGAAGAAAGTCCGCCTATAGCAATTGTATTATCAGCAGTAATGGTATGATCGTTACCCATTACAATATTATTAGATGCATTAGTAATTGTATTATTGTACCCAGTTACGTAATTCAATTTTGCAACATTACCAGCAGTGCCTGTAACAGTATTATTAACACCTGTCATTGATGTCAATTGTGTGTAATCAGCTTTATTGCCGCCACCAATAGCTAAGGTAGATCCACCAGATTTATTATCTTTTACTAAATTACGCACATCTTCTGATAATTTAGTTACAGAGGATGGACCTCCAAAAAGACCTGGTGTTATTGCACCCGCATCTATATCAGTAATAGAGTTAGTAATTTCGTTACCTGCACCGAAAATTAAAGAACCATTAGAATTATTGGTTCTATTAGCAGTACCAACAACAGTGTTGCTTAATCCAGAATAGTTATTAGCAGCTGTAGCGGACTCAATAGAGTTTAAAGAGCCATTAATAGTAGCTCCAAAATTTCTAGTTGCATTAGCAATATTATTGCCATCATAATTGCTGGAAATAACATTTAAAGCACCTGTAGTAGTTGCAACAGTACCATTGGTAAAGCTATTTGAGCCTAATGTTGTTGAATATAAGCCTAGTCCAGCTTTACGCTTTTCTGCGTAAGTGTCAGTATTGACAGTAATATCACCGATTTTCCCACGATAGTTATGAGACCCAATCATGGTACCACCAGTACGAACATACGTATTATCACCTATTGCTACACCAGTAACAACTTTATCTGGCTGTTGTGGAAGACTTCCCATACCAAAAGTATTAAAAGTTGTTTGATTAAACGCAAATAACTTTTCTTGTCGACCAATCGTATTTTCTACATATGCATTCTTACCAATAGCTACTGAGCCAGATTGATCATAATAACTATGGGTTGTTGCATTTTCACCGATAACTACATCACCATTAACTTTAGCATAGCCAGACCCGCCAGCATAATTGGTGTGTGCACCTTTACCGATAGCAACTACTCCATCTCTTTGAGCATTAGAGCCTGTGCCAATAGCTACGCCACTACCTGCCCCAGCTACATTATCTGCAGCGCTAGCTACCATACACAAGCTAGACAATAGCACACCGTTAATCAACACGGTTAATAAACGTTTCCGTTTGTTCATAGTTTAGAACCTCCATTTACAAACTACAAAACCAATTATTCTCTCTTTGCATTAAAATTCACTTTTTATTCATGAGTTTTATATGAATATTGTAGCACGTATACGAATTTTGTAAACAGTAATTTATATATCTATTAAGAGAATATAAAAAAGGATAGTTAATCGAGGAGGATTAACTACCCTTTTTTGGTAAGAGGAAGGCGAACCTCTTACCGGTGCCGTATGATATAGGTTTGTTATTAAAAGAGAGAGATTTTGAAGTAAACACAACACAAAGATTATTAAATAGTTGGAGAGTAACTAAGATGAACGGGCGATCACACGGCATCAATAATAAGATAATGGCTTTTATAAAAAGCCATTATCTTAAAGAACAATTGATATGAACACTAACGTTTCCCTTACCTAGAGTATATCACTTATATAGGAACAATAGTAGATTATTTTTCATTTAATTTTCATTAAAATAAAATGAATGCAGGAAATGGCATGACCATTCAATTTGTCTATTCAGTTATCAAAATTATTATTCAACAAAAACCGTATTAGTTCGTCTTACGAGGTTGAGCATTTTATCGCGAACCGTTGCAGATTGTTCTAAACGATGCTTGCCACCATACCAAGCCATCGGAGCTCCCGCTAAACGGAACGTAATTTTACCATATGCACCGCCAGAGCTATGTTCCGGTTTATTATACCCCATATCTATAGATACACGCGGCGTCAGTTGCATCTCAGAGCCTATGCGCAAACCATTCTTATCAGCTTGTCGATCCTGGTTCCAGTGATAGCCTTCAACATAGACTCTAGCCCAGCGCGCATTTTTAAAGGTTTTACCATATTCTAAGGTATAACCATTAGATACTCGCTCTAAGGTATGCAGGTTCGCATCCAAAACACGCTCATCAGAAGCAGAACCATACCAGTTAAAACGAAACTCGCTTTCACCAGACATATATTCAAGACCAGCACTGAGTCGATCGTGACGATTTAAGAAGCGATGGTCATAGAATAGATGAGCTCCATAGAGACGACGGTCGTCCTTGGAAATACGACGGTACCCAATGCCTACGTTAAGGGTAGTACCCGTATCAGAGGCGCGAGAAATGCGCTGCTGCGTAAACCACACATCACGAGAGGTATTATCGTAATGACCTAGAGGCTGAATAGTCTCCGCAGAATACAACGGCTTCCACCCTTCTTGGAACTGAAAACTCAGTGTAGTGCGTCGCATCCACGGCTTACCTTTCGCACCATACATAGCATTAGATACATTGGACATAGCCACCGCATTAATGGCGCGGTTCACTGCATCCACATTGCTATACTGCACGGTCTTAGTATCTTGCCGATCCATGATGAGCGGCCCACCTTGGCCAATCACATGGTCCGGTGTGGCAGCAGGCGTAATGTGAAAGCCCTCTGATGCGGCCTTCATGCGCTCTGTTTGAGCATCAGTTTCTGCAGACACTACGCCCTTATCATTATGTAATTGTTGTTTTTCTGCCTCAGCTGTACCCACGCAACACAATAGGGCGCTCAAGGCGATACACACAATACGTTTCATTACTCTCTACATTTAAAATTCATGAACAATAAATGAAATATATATTAGTGTATCGAATAATGTATATGTATGTCAAGATAAGTACTCACTAGAAACGTATTATTTTA
The DNA here is from genome assembly GCF_013393365.1 of Veillonella nakazawae. Taxonomy (NCBI): domain Bacteria; kingdom Bacillati; phylum Bacillota; class Negativicutes; order Veillonellales; family Veillonellaceae; genus Veillonella; species Veillonella nakazawae. The sequence goes on along the minus strand of NZ_AP022321.1, from coordinate 49,437 downwards.
CTATTATATGTATATAAAAAAGAGGTAATAACCATGTTATTACCTCTTTCATATCTTTTAAACCCTATTTTTCATTAAGTTTTTGCACAAGCATATCTACTGTTTCTTGTAGTTTTTTGTTTTGTGCTTCTAATGTATCTACCCGTTGTTCCAATGCGTTATAGGATGCAGGGGAAATCTTAGGCAATGTTTTATTTTCACCAAATTTATAGGATACGCCTACATTAGTCATCAAATCACCACTTACAGTTGTACCTGCTGTAAGAAGTAGGTTTTCTTTCGGATAGTAACCTACGCCAAGAGCCAATGCATTTTCGCCCTTGTAGTGACCATAGCCACCCATAACTTGAACCTTGTGGTCAGGATCAAATTGTAGTGGATGTAATGCAGCTAGTGCTGCGGCGCGAGCATCACCGCGGTTGGATTCTTTTTCCACGTGGCGTACATCGCGATGCAATACATCAATTTGTTGGTTTGTACCATATAACTGGGAGCCGTTAACCGCATCTGTAGAATCCGCCGTAATACGACCTGCTGCAACATGAGTGATAGTGCGTTCTTGACCTGTCGCACCAACAGATACAGTAGACACAGGAGCAGTACCAGCGAATCTTTCAGTAACACCATTATTGTAGGTATAACTAGGAGTGCTCACTACATCACTACTTTCAGCAGTAGAATTATTACCTAATACAACGGCATTATCTAGCGATGTTTTCACATTATTACCCACTACGAATGTATTATTCGCACTGACTTGGTTATTATTACCCACACTGTATGAGTTATCCCCCTTAACAGTATCTACATTATATGTACCTACACCAAAGGCGCCAGATTGGTTGCCTTCAATCTTGTTATATGCACCAATAGCGGAGTTCTTATCGCCTTTAAAGATAACACCATGACCCATGCCATAGTTAAAATTACCATTTACTGTAGAGTTAGAACCGATTAATACAGTGTTATTCCCCTTACTACCGCCAGCTTGAGAAGCGCCGAGCCATACGTTTTTATTACCTTCAGAGCCAGCTCCTGCAAAATAACCTACCGCAATTGTATCCGAAATAGTTGATTTAAAGCCTGCCGCAAAGTTACCTAAGAAGTTATAGTCACCTTTACCTTCTAAGAAGGTTTTAGCACCTAATGCTACATTGCCACCGCCTTGAGAACCATTCAAAGCAATACGACCGATGGCAATATTATTACCCTTTGCATTTGGATCCCCTGCATGGGAATAGGGATCGCTATTAGCCGCCCCAGTTTGACCACCAAGATGTACATTATCTGAGTTAGTGAAAGATGACCAACCTTGTAAACCAATGTTATAAGTGGCACCCCCAGTGGAAACAACAGGAATATCTGCAGCTTGAACCAAGCTTGCCGAAGATATAGTCAAAACTCCGAGTACTGCTAATAATTGTAGTTTCTTTGCGTGATTCATAATCATACGCCTCCCTTGTTACACTACAAAACACTTCTCCTTCATACTTTCCTCATAATTCTACAAGTAGATTATACTGCTATCGAAAAAATATGTAAATAATATAAATAATAATTCATAAAGAATAGATCAGATCAGATAATATAATTAATTAATAAACAAACCCCCGTAGAATTTGTTCCTACGAGGGCATTTGTTTTGAAAACAAAAGAGGCAACGGCCTATGCCGTTACCTCTTTCATAGATATATAGTTATATATACCGATTAGCGGATGCGTTTAACGCGGTTGTTACCATCGCGCATAGCTTGTTTCAAGCTGTAGATTACCATTTCGTTCATGTAGAAACGCAATTCATCATTATTCATATTTTCAGTATTCTTTTCAAGAATAGCTAAGATTTGGCGTTCATATTCAGCTTGGTTCATTTCAGATACTGTAGTGTTATTCGTGAAGAATTCTTTGTAATCTAAGTACAAGCGATCTAATGCTACACGAGCATAGCTATCTTTTTTATAGCGATGGCTTGTAATGTACCAGCTACGACGAACGTTCATGTAGTACAACACGTTATTAGTATAGCGTTGTTGACCAGACATTACACGGTTGTCGTCTTTGATTAACGCATTATTCATACCCAATTGGAATGCTGCAAATTCAGATACTACAGCTTTTACCTCTTCACTAGGAACAGCAAGAGAGATGTCTTGTTGTTCTGCAGTCAAAGGAGCCGCAGGTTGTTCAGGCATCATCAAAGGATCTTGTGCCGCATGTACTTGGCCAGCAACACATACAGAAGCAATTGCCATAACTGGTAATAATTTAATTAGTTTCATAAGTCTCCTCTCTCGAAGTGCCCTCCCCAGAGCTACTTCATTTATCATGTAATAGATATTATCTCTTGAGGAACTTTTATCCCCATAGAGACCCCCATACTAAGCATGGTAAATTTATTAATACAGTGTGCTTCAATCAATAATGATTCTAGTAGCTTACATTTTCATTAGTATACACGATATATCGTATTTCGTCTATATAGTTTTTCATTAAGGTTAGAAGAAAAATGCATAGGTGGCTATATAGTTAGTTCTATACTCCATACAATAAAAGCCTCCTAATAATAAAGTCATGACTCTATTATTAGGAGGCTATATATGTTAGCTATTGTACAAAAGATTATTTAATAAATCTACACTTAGAACTTATGTGTGAAACCTGCGTTTACGCCCCAGTCTGCTTGGTAGTCACCAGACAAACCTGTGGCAACGTCAGCAAATACGCTATTGTTGCTATTAAAGCCATAACGGCCGCCGAAAGCAAGTTCAGTCCAAGTACCTTTAAGGTCTTGCTCTGTTAATTTCATAACACTACCGCTAGCGAATGCAGTTTTTACATTGCCTGTGAAAGCATGACCTGCTGCAAAACGTGTATAAAGGTTACCATTGCCAAATTGTTTACCCAATTCAAGGCCGATTTTACCAGAAGTGCTGTTTACACTAGATTGGTTAACAGATACATTACCTACATTGAAGTTACGGCCACCGAAGTGTGTAAAGTTCAATTGTGCTTGTGGTTCTACATAGAAACCATTAGCATATTTCAATGTTTTACCATAACGAACACCGATGCTATACGCATTGGATTTTGTATCGCCAGACATAGCTTCACCGATTTCATTTCGAGCTGTGAAGTCATTAGATACGCGACCAACTTGAGTTTCTACATGTACATATTGATCTTTGCCAAGGTCTTTCAAACCATACGCACCTACGGAGAAGGATTTCACCTTGCCGGAACCATCGAATACATAGTCTTCAGAACCGCGAAGGTAAGATACTTGACCACCTACAGTCCAACCACGGCTGATTTTAGCATCATAACCGCCTTGAATGCGTGTATAATCTATAGCTGTGTCGATACCACTGCCAGAGTAGCTGTATTTACCGCCACCGATGCGAGCCCAAATACCAGTTGGTTCACCTTGTTGCAATACACGAGGACGATACATATCGTCAGCTAATGTACGCCATGCGTTGATATTACCTACTACAGCAGAACGAATACCACGCATATGAGGTGTATCATAAGCACCACGAATAACAGGATTAGGATTTACTGGTTTAGGCGCTGGTGTTACAGGTGTAACTGGTTTTGGATTCGGAGTTACAGGTGTAACTGGTTTTGGATCCGGAGTTACTGGCGTAACTGGTTTTGGATCTGGAGTCACTGGTGTAACTGGTTTAGGATCTGGAGTCACAGGCGTAACTGGTTTAGGGTCTGGAGTTACAGGCGTAACTGGTTTAGGGTCCGGAGTTACTGGTGTAACTGGTTTTGGATCCGGAGTTACAGGCGTAACTGGTTTTGGATCTGGAGTTACTGGTGTAACTGGTTTTGGATCTGGAGTTACTGGCGTAACTGGTTTAGGATCTGGAGTCGGTGTAGGTTTTGGTTCTGGCACTACATAGGAGCCTTGACCATTACCATCTTTCCATGTAATATCCCCTTCTTTTTGGTCTGTAGTCAACGCTTTTTTGTAACTAGACACGATACCTTTAGAAGCGATGGATACAGTACCAGAAAGGTTTCTTTCACCTTTTACATAGTTTTCATAATAGAACTTGTGGGCTAAGTTATCTAAAATCTTGTTTACATTGCTTTCAGAAGAAGTATCGAAATGATCACCTGTTACATAGCCATGTACGCCAGAGCCAGTCGCAGCGGATTTCACGATGAAGTTACCACCCTCGATATCAGCCGGATCAAGACCATTTTTCTTGGAGCCTTGTTTAGCGAAGTTCAAGCCCGTGCTATCACTCATGTCATAAATAACATTGATATGGCCGTCCAATTTATTTACATGAATGTCGCTGCGAGAATCTTGCGCAATACGGCTGAAACCTTCACGCGTACGAGTGCCTGTGAGGTTATTAATACTACTGCGTTCCGTTTTACCATCAATTTTGAAAGATTCCAAGCCACCCATGTAATCATGGCTCCACATGCCACCATCAAAGGTCATGTTGATTTCGCCGCCCTTATCCTCTAAGGTATTCACAGCTTTGCCAGAAAATTGGTTAGGGCTATTATGCGCACGGCCTAGGCCGATATTGATCACAGATGGTTGCTGTTCTTGATACGGAGGCATCATTTTATCAGATACCAGCACATCACCTTGCATATTAAACACTTTGTGTTTTACAGTACCCGCATCATCAATGCCGAGATTAATTTTACTATTATATGCAAACGCTACTGGATATGGAGACTTCCATGGTGCAGTAGTCACGTCCATAATCCCGCCATCTACTTGGATGGAACTGTTATTTAGCATGCCTGTAATGAAAGCTGGTTGACGATAGCGTTTAGGCAATTGAGATGCATCAGGAGTGTCCAAAGAGCCAATTGTAACTTGACCACCATCAGATGCGACTACACCATTCGCAGTCGTATCACCTGTACTTTCAAATTTACTATCAGCAGTAGTTGCAAAAATACGTCCATCAGAATTAATACCTGCTGCAGCCCATGTAACAGGCATAGCCATCGTAGATGACAATAAGGTCATCATAACAGCAGACAATAAAATCTTATTACTACCTTTCATCCTCTTATACCTCAATCAATATTTCACTTACAATACAATCACATTTGTGAAAGCTCCTTCATACTTGAATATATATCTATGAGTTGATTTATTAGCCTTTATATACGGTAAAAGACAGATATACACTCTCATAATAAAGAAACTTTTTTCTAACACTTTTAAAATATATTTAAAATATTACATCATTTTTAGTGAATTGTAAATGAATTTCTCTATTTTTATTTAAAGTTATTTAAGATATTAATATTTGAGTTATAAAACTAGAATATAAAAAGGCAGTGATCTAGTCACTGCCTATACTAATTCAAATTTATTGAAATCAATAGTATTGTTCATCGTAATTTGACGATATATATGATTATATCTATAATATAAACAGATAGCCAAACGAGTAGAACCGTCGGGCTCATCTCAAAAGGATTAAAAACATGATGAAATGGCCTTTCAGTTATCGAGTTATTGGTAACGAAGGGCTATTTGTCTTTTCCAAGACAAATAAGCGCCACAAGTGCACCAAAGGCAATGACAACCGTCATTACCTCTAGAATTATCATGATTAACTCATAATCACTCATAGACAACCCTCCCTTCATTAAACGAAGAGAGGCCCAACCTCGCCTGACTATCTTAAGTCCATTATATGGCGAACATATAAGCGAATCAATAAGAATCTATGTATAGAAATATACGAAATATATTATAAATGCCCCACGTATTAGATTGTTAAATCCAATACATGGGGCATTTTATTTAGTGAGTGCTATATTTTTATATAGTACTTATCACCATATACATTTATATAGTAACTATTATATTAGAATTTATGTGTAAATCCTGCATTTACAGACCAACCAGCTTTATAGTCGCCAGATAGACCTGTACTAATATCACCAAAGATACTGTTGTTTGCATTGAAGCCATAGCGGCCACCAAATGCGAGATCTGTCCAAGTACCTTTAATGTCTTCGGATGTGTATTTAGTCGTAACACCACTTGTGTAACTAGTTTTTACTGTGCCAGAGAAGGCATGGTTTACACCAACGCGAGTATAGATATTACCTGCACCGAAGTTTTTACCGATTTCAAGGCCAATACCACCTGCAGTACTGCTCACACCAGATTGATCTACATGCATGCTGCCAGCATTGAAGCTGTCACCACCGAAGTGAGTGTAGCTCAATTGTGCTTGCGGTTCAATGTATGTACCATTTGAAAGCTTCACAGTTTTACCATAGCGTGCACCGATAGAGTATGCATTAGCTTTAGTCTCGCCAGAAAGGCTTTCACCAATTTCATTGCGAACAGTGAAGTCGTTAGAAGCACGGCCTACTTGAGACTCAATGTGGATGTATTGGTTGTTACCAAGATCTTTCAAGCCATACGCACCAACCGCAAAGGCTTTTTCTTTGCCAGTACCGTTGAATACGTAATCATCGTTACCACGAAGGTAAGAAACTTGGCCACCAACAGTCCAACCGCTGCTAGTTTTAGCATCGTAACCACCTTGAATGCGTGTATATGTAGTATCTGTGTCGATACCTGTTGCATTGAAGCTGTATTTACCGCCCCCAACGCGAGCCCAGATACCTGTTGGTTCGCCTTGTTGCAATACGCGTGGACGATACATATTATCTGTCAATGTTCTCCAACCGTTGATATTACTCATGATGGCAGAACGAGCGCCGCGCATATGAGGTGTATCAAAATCACCCATGATAACATGAATGTGAGAATTACGGTCTGGTACTGGAGCTGGTTTCACTTCTGGTTTAGGAGTCGGTTTTACCTCTGGTTTAGGAATCGGTTTAACTTCCGGCTTAGGCGCTGGAGCCGGTTCTGGTTTTACTTCTGGTTTTGGTGCCGGAGCTGGCTCTGGTTTTACCTCTGGTTTCGGAGCCGGTTTATTTTCACCATATACGTATTTACCTTGACCATCTTTATCTGCTTGCCAAGTAATGTCACCTTCTTTAGCATGACCAGAAGTGATGACTGTAAAACGACCAGATTCAGAACCATCAGATGCAATAGCTACTGTGCCTTGAAGGTTTCTTTCACCATTTACATAGTTATGATAATACATCTTATGTGCCAAATTATCTAAGATCTTATTTACATTCTCTTCGGAAGACATGTCTAGACCTTTTTGAGTCGTATATACATGAGCAGCCGCACCAGGAGCCGCACTTGTAATGTGAATATCCCCACCCCAGAAAGAATCTGGAGTCACACCATTATAGGTTTTAGTTGGTGGTTGATAGCTTGGATCCTCAGTATCGCCACCTTCATCATTAGGGTCATAAATAAAGTTTACATGACCTTCCAGCTTATCTACATAGAGTTTATTATGCTCACTTTGGGTTACCATGTTCGCATAGTTACGGTTATTAGAACCTACAAGTCGATGTACATGGCTAGGTTGCGTACCACCATCTAATTTACCTTCATGCAAGCCACCTTGATAGAAAAGCTCCCAAGAACCATAGTCACCAAGGAATACATTGATATGACTTGGATGCTTTGCATCTTTATCTGCTAAATTAAAGGCTAAACCGTCCCAAAGAGATTCTTTACCAATGATTCCAATATTAATCTCGGACGCATGATTTGGGTCGCTTTTAACGATAACATCACCAACTAAAGATAAGTCGTTACCGATAAAATTACCTTTGTTACCGTCTACGCCAATATTAACAGTACCACCTTGAGCTACTGCAATAGGGGTGCTCACATTATGAACATCATAAACGCCTTCCTTAAGAGTAACAGTACTGCCACCTTTACTGCTAATAAAAGGCTTATCATTATAGCCAACATTAGCCACTGCTTTATCAATGCTGACTGTACTACCAGTATCTGCCTCAATCGTAGATACGTAGTTTGTCATTTCACCAGCCGTAAACTTCCCACCATTATTTGCAGTAATATATGCACCAGTAGGTGAAGTAACTAATGTACTCCCTGCCATTGCATACTGACCTACAGAGCTAGCAATCGTCAGAGCAATTGCTAAGGATAATTTCGCTTTACACATGCGTTTCATAAAAACCCTCTCTCATTTATACACTATAAACTATTATTAAATAATTTAATTATATTTAATATTTGTATTATTGTAAATATGAGGGAATTTTGCCACATAAAACGGCGCATCAATATAAAAAAGCAGTAACTATAGTTACTGCTAAGGTATACGTATATATATTTTTGTATATTTCTATTTATAGATTCTTATTGATTCGCTTATATGTTCGCAATATAATTATCTTAAGATAGTCAAGCGAGGTTGGGCCTCTCTTCGTTAATGAAGGGAGGGTTGTCTATGAGTGATTATGAGTTAATCATGCTAATCCTAGAGGTAATGACTGTAGTCATTGCTTTTGGTGCACTCGTGGCGCTTATTTGTCTTGGAAAAGACAAATAGCCCTTCGTTATCCCCTGAATAATTAGGTAACTGAAAGGCCATTTCATCAATTAATCATAGTTTTGAGATGAGCCCGACGGATCTACTCGCTTGGCTATCTGTTTATATTATAGGGTTTATATCATATATCGTCAAATACAGATAAACAATACTAATATGTTGTATTATAAACCAAGAGGCAGAGACTGAGTCACTGCCTCTTATCTTATTATCTTTATCTACGTGCTACGCGCATAGCCGCCATCATGCCTGGGGATTTCCAAACGGATTGGCCGTTGTCTGAAACGAGTTTATTGTTATAGTAGAATACATCTGCATTGTAATAGTTATTATCGCTAGATGTTACCTTATAGCTAAGGCCAGATGTCGTATATACCGTGAAATTAAGTACATCCCCTACTCTCTTCACAGAGTCTTGGTCTACATACCAGCTATTACCGTTATAAGTGGTAGCATACACATCTGTACGAGCTTCTACATCATGTGTATTAATGCCGATCAACACGAGCAGAGCTGCTAACATATATAAGAATTTACGCATTAGAATTACCTCCGTTTTATCGTTGGAATACTTGTTTATTATACCAAAAAAACGGTGAAATTCACATTAAAATGGCACCTTCTGCGCCACCCATGATTGACTACTTTCAATGTACGACGTAATACGTTTCATAACGGATTTTTCTATGAAAGCTAATCGCACAGTTTAATAGAGTACCCATATAGCTTGATGTACGACCCCATTAAATAAAATACAAGATATATATTAGAATGTTGTAACATAATTTACGCATAAAAAATAAAACTCACCATATAGAACTAAGTCCATAGCTCTATATGATGAGTTAAATAATATAAATATCAAATTTTAATGTTCTAACCAACCATGAAATTTATGTATAGTTCCATCATTAGAACTCAAGTCTTCAAGATATACATAAGAATTTTCCATATCCACCTTAATGGCTAATGATTTCTTTTTAGACTTAGCCATATTAATAGTAAGGCCTAATATATTTACAACTTGGAAAAAGTGCTCTGTAGAAGTAAGTTCTTCTAAATTCTTTTTAGCATCTGCAACAATACGTAATTTATAGAACTTAGAACTGCTATACAATTTAAAAGTAAAGATAGCTTGTTGAGATGCTGCATCAAAATCAACTTTATACTTTTCAATAGCACCTTCTAATATCATTTGATCTGTATTAACTGTAGTATCTACCACTAGATTCATAATTAAATCCATTGGATTATTCATCAACATAAATGTAGTACCCATATTTTCTCCCTCAATATTTATCGAATGCCAATAATATTAACCCCAAACGTTAATATTAAACATTTAATATATTTAATATTTTCAATATAAGTAGTATACATGATATTTATAAAATATCTATGGGAATTTATTAAAACTTCCATTAATTCTTCATCTTTATTTATACGATGAATTGTAAAATATATTGCGATAAATAAAAGATTTCTTATGTATATAAACGACTACTTTTCAAAAAAAAAGATTCCACCTATAAAAAAGGCTAATACTTCAAACGATAACATTTGAAGTATTAGTCTTTTTAATTGATTAGTTTATGCTTTATATTTATATAATAATTTAATGAGAATAAACTGTAACACAACAATATAAATGATTTGTGTACCAAAAAAATCCATGAAAATTCGGTCATCTACATAAAATAGATATAAAGGATATACAAAGGTAGCATATGCTAATATCATTGGAATGCTGTTGCGTTGTCTACAGGCGTAATACAGAATTGTATATACCATAAGGATGAGCAACGCGAAAAGATACATCCCCACTAAAGAGAAATCATGGTAATACCGCATCAGCGATGTATATACGTTCGTATCAATATTATAGAAATAGGTAAAGAATAAGAAAATACTTGGCTTAGGTAGATTAAAACCGAGTGTATTCAAATTACTGTAAGGACCTATAAATATAGTTTGACCAATCAAGGTAGAGTCCGCCAATTGATACTGTAAAAATACATCAAAGGCAGATAAAGAAATCCCTGCATAATGTGCTAGAATCTCAAGAGCTGATGAACTAGAACTAATACCTTTCCCAAATAAAGTACCTACAATTATAAATAGTAAGAAAAAAGATAAAAAGGATACCCCAGCTGTTGTGAGCAATTTCTTTGCATACTCAAAACCTTTATATTTGCGGTACAAGGCATGACCGATGATCGTAAAGATGAATATAACTAAGGTAATGATTAGAATGCGCCCCGTTGTTAAATACACAAAGGGGAAGAAAAATAGTAGAGGTATTAAATAACATAGATTACTCCAGCGCCACGCCTTAAAGACTGAGCGCTGAATAAAGGCAAATATTGATAAATATGTTATTTGTTGCACTAAGATTTGATAATACGCCATCCAGCGAGATAGCTTTATAGTTGAGCTTTCAGCCATAATATAAGGACGGATAGAACTAGCAATACCTAAAATGCCATTCTTGTTCCCTGCCTTTTCCGCTAAGGTATACATCTCATGACCTGCTAAGCCTACAATAACAGCTAGTAATATCCATAAAATACCTTGGCGATACATCGGAATATACACATCACTCATATTCTTAGTAGATATGCTAGCTTTTACTATAGTCCTATCATTCAAACAATGGGCCACGTAAAGTGAACCCAAGGTCATCACGATTTGTGCACTGATGAGGATTAACACGGTGCTGCCATGCATGGGCAGTTGCCACTGTTTTACCATAATGGTGCACAGAATGCTAGCAATCGTTAAGGACGACTGTGTTGCGATAACTGGCGATAGTAAATCAAAATCTAGTGCATATAGTGTCACTAACAACAGCAAGACTGATGAGAGGGACAGCGATATGAACCAAAATTGGCTATCTACCATGACGATACTTCCTTACAGCTGTTACAGAAACAAACAAAATCATAACCATACTACCCAAAACAAAGCCTATAATACCGTACTTCACAGGCAAGAAGCCTTCATTTTGGAACTGTGCATCACCTTCTGTAATTTGCATATCCACAAGGCGTACAGAGTAGTTAGGATCGATGGCTTGTACTTTGCCATTGGCATAGGTAATGTATTGATTAATAAACACATCTAAATGAGCTTTTGTATAGTCTGGATCTTGTACATCATTAGGATTAAACATGATATACAATTCATAGATTTTAGGATCCTCTGTATTTACAAAAATATGTTGTTGATACCATTTAAATTGGTTCACTCCATCCATCGTATTCCAATTGGCGTTCAACTTAGACCAATCTAAAACATGAGATGACTGTTTTACAAAGCCCATGATAAAACCTTGTGATTGAAGCATTCCTCTTAAATGAAGATCATCCTTCACAATAGTATCTGGGGTCTTATTATCTACTGTAAAGATAACAGATGCATTGATGGGACCATGCACCATGATTGGTTTTACTAGTACCGTACGAGACACGATGATAACGATAGCACAAAGGATACCTACGAGGACTATTTGCCACCATTTTCGTTTAAGGTCGTTTAAAATATATGTATTCATATGCTTTCACTTCTTTATTTAATTATAAAAATCTAAAATCGCTAGCATTTACGAATTTAATACATCTGTAGAGTACATAGATTTCTGTTAAAAGCATAGTCAATGCTGCGCCATCGGCCCCCATATAATAGAGTAAAGGGAACACGATACATAAATCTAAAATAGCAGAGTGAACTAAAATCGTAACAAATTCCTTTTGATGACCAAAGGATATCATACCGAATAGGCCATAAATATTACTAGTAATAACCACTAACGGTAAGAATGCTAATATTTGTAGCACCGATACGGACTCTTCATAGCTTGGTCCAAGAATGTAGTAAACCAACCATTTAGCAGTTATAAAGATACCAATGCAGAGCAAGGATGTACCAGAACAAAGAATGACGGTCGCTTTACGCAACACTGATTGAGCCCTTTCCTTGGATTCCTTGGCAATTTTATTAACAAATGGATATAAGGCGTCAACTACAGGGCTTAGACCACCTCTGAAAGCATCGATGATACGATTTGCCGCTGTATAGATGCCCACGACGTAGTCGGACGTTACTAAACCGAGGAATACGATGGTAGAGCTAGTATAAAGATTAATAGCCACCATAGAGCCAAAGTATGGAACACTATCCTTAATGGCATCCTTAATATGACACCATTTAATGCGCATCAAAATATCTGGGTATTCCTTATAAATGATGATCCACGAGAATACTGCTGCAATTACATTTGTAATAGACTGAAAAAATGCAGCCCACACGATATCATCTAAGGTATTTACAAAGATAAAAATCCCCGCTACCGATACGATACGACCTAAGATACTAACAAAGGTGATGTAGCGCATCTTCTGTATTCCTTGGAAGAACCAAATTGGAAACAGAGCCGTACCAATAACATTTAAATACACCGCCCCATAAAGGAGTGCATTATAATTGAACCAGTTAGACAAGATAAACATCAATATCCCAAATACAGCGGTTATAACGGCGAGAATAAAGAGCTTAGCCCCCATGATGGAAGTGAAATAAAAGCCCCTCTTTGGCCCACAATCATGGCGCGCAATACTTTTAGGTCCACTGAGGTCAAAGCCAAAGTTAGAAAATAATAAAAAGTACTGTACTACGCCTGTTGCAAAGGCGAGCTGACCAAAACCATCAACGTGAAGAACCCGTACTAAATAAGGGAAGGTAATAAAGCTCAGAATATATTGGAGACCTTTTACAGTTAGCAAAGAACCAATATTTTCCAATAATGACCAGTTTACTTTCATCGCTTCACCAACTTATCTTTCAAAGATAATCGCAGTTGATTACTATGATTTAACATACCTAATAATAGATGAGAATTACCTAGAGCATGTAAGAAACCTGCAGGCCAGATGCTATCCTTAAAGTCCGTAACCAATTGTTTTGGATTACTTAAATAAGCAGCCAAGGATTTATTCTTAACCATCGGCTCAAAGGAATCTATATACACTGGATACGGTCCCCAGTACGCTACATCTTCATCATCTGGATGCAAGACAAATTGAATGAAGTTCGTCATCACTAGACCCGCATCAATAGAGCCATATTGCTTCATATCTAGCGGATAAGAATGATAGAAGTCCATAGCCCCTTGATGTAGCTCAGCCAAGCGATTCTTATATTCTTCAGGTATGGAGCTATATTCGTAGTCCTCTAGTAGAGGTATTGCTTCACATTTCTCATTGTACTCATAGCCTAAGGTCGTACCATGAGGAGCCGTAAAGAATACCTCTAAGAACATATATCCTAAGCGCAACGCTGTTTGCAATTCGTAGTTTTGAGAAACATTAATGTACGAATCCGTTGGCTCAAGACTATTTTGTAGGTAGAGCGGAATCCAATCAATATTATAGTTCTTGATTGTACTATATTGCTGAAGCGCCGATACAATGGTACCAGCACCAAGATCTACAATACCAATTCTGCCGTAATCCTTATACTGTTTGAGATAATCCGACAATAACTGTCCTTGTTCTTGTGAATTATAATATACCTTCGCTCGCACTTGACTATAGAGGGCTTGAATTCGCTCATCTTGAGGCAATTCATCGCGCGTAAAAGTAGAGCTTTCACTTAAACCAACGGAACGAACAACCTCCGCATCATAAGGAATGCCCAATCGATTAAATAAAGTATTCAGCTTTATATTTGATTGCCAAGATTTATATAACCGCAAAATGTCCTCTAAGGACTGACGATACTGAATCATAGGAATAACTACAGATCGACGAGACAAATAAGAGTAGAAACTAGTAAGTTCCCCCTCTTGGTCACTAATCTCTTGCAATACATAGCCGTCACGGGCTAAGAATAAAATAGCATCAAGATTATAGTTATCCTTATGTACCTTAATCCATTCCATAAAGCCCTTAACAATAGGACCAAACACATCGAATCCCAAGCGATACGCCAAGGAATCAGGCGTTTGAGGGGAGTTATGTTTCTTGATAAAACCATATAACAAAGAATAATCTAAATCGCTCTTCGCCTTGCTTTCATTGACGTACGATTTACGACTAGGAGGCTTGATTAAGTACGCATCTAAGCCAACAGCTTTAGATTGTTGAATATCTGCCTTAGCATCATTTCCGATGTGCAGCACATTCTTAGCTTCTGCTCGGATTTCCTCTAACACAGCACTAAACAAAGCTCCCCCTTCATGTTTAGTTTTGCGGTATACGCAGGACACAAATAGTTTGTCATAACCTGTAATCTTATTATGTTCTAATACTTGACCAATGATGGTATCCGTCAAATACATATCGGAAATGATATATACCTTTTTGTTTTGCTTCAACGCGTATTGATAGGCCTCTATAACCTCATCATTAGGAAAGGTTAAATTGATTTCTAATTCAATTTCTAAAGCCTTACATGCATCGGCTAATTCCTGACCGTATAAATCAGCAAAGACTTCGTAAATCTCGTCCAGTGTTACCTCTCGGTACGGATACGTTTTACGCGCCTTATGGTCAGCCGTCTCCCGTTTCTTGTAAAAACCAATGGGCTTTGCATGATTTCGCTTTTGGTATTCCCGATCCACTAATTGCCATAGATCTCTATCTTTATAGATAACGCGACATACTAGCGTATCATAGACATCAAATGTAATGACCGGATGTACATCGATGGCCTGTTGTAATGCTAACTCCATTCCTTCTCCCAACTATTATGCTAGCTCATGATAAGCGTCTATTAATAACTTCTCTACACGCTCTGTTTCGTTCCCAATATCATAGCCAGCTGCTTTTAATTCTTCATAACGACTCTGTCTATTATGTTGTTTACTATTTACTATTGCCTCAGCCCATGCTGTAGGACCTGCTTCTAATGAAATGAATTGAGTAGATGGTAAAAGTCCCAATTCTTTAGTTACTGTATCAGATAAAAGCAGTGGTAAATCCGATGCTTGTGCCTCAATACCAACAACGGTAAGGCCTTCAAAAAAGGACGGCATCACAAGTACATCTGCAGCCTGCATAATCTTATTAACATCATCTCGTCTGCCTAGCAAACGAACGACATTCTCTAACCCGTATGCTTTGATTTTTCGTTTGACTTCCGTTAAGAATTCACTTTCTTCAGTAGTATCCCCTACTAGCAACAACACAGAATCAGGCTGAATCGCATGAACTTCCTTAAAAATATCGAGTAAGAAACTATGATTCTTTTGATACGAAAAACGACCTACATGTAATAAGGTCAATTCTGTGTGTAATCCCAAAGCATTCCGAGTTTCTTCCCGAACTATCAAATCTGCATCGTATTTATGAATATCGATGGCATTATAAATAACATGGTATGGATTGTCTTTAAACATCCATTGTCCTGCAAATTGACTGCATGCAAAGCGCAAGTTAGCACTCCAAGCCAATAATTTCTTGTTCATTCCCACCAAGAGACGACGAGCCAATCCTTGCTTATTTTCAAAGCCTGAATTATGGCTATGAATAACACGAACAGGTATGCCAAAGATTTTTCCCAATACTAGAGGAAACACGTATTCCAAACTATTCGTATTCAAGACAATTACATCATAAACGCCTTTATTTTGTAACAATATATTAAACCACTGCCAATAGTGGAGCAATGGGTTTTTATGCCTAGAAACGACCTTAAAAATCTTGCTGCCAGAGGCTAAGATTTCATCTTCATAACAAATAGAGTATTCCCCTGTGATGTTCACAAAATCATAATCAATTTTACTTTTATCAAGATGTCTAAATTGTTCTATCAAATATGTTTCTATGCCACCTAGATTACGTGTCATACCAACTTGTAATACACGCAATCTACGGGATTCTCGGTTTATCATAATCGTGCTTCTTTCTAATTAGATTTGATCTTTGCAAATAGACCTTTTAAGCGATGGCGCACAAAGGAAATGCACTCTGTACATGCGATAATACCTAAATTCCATTTATATTTAAGCAATCCAGATAATACGCCGATGAGAGAGGCACCACCCTTCATATGAGGTTGCATAGCCTTATATATATCGTCTTGCCATAACTGCTGTAACCATGTATATTTACCAGCCATCGAAGAAACTGCGCCCATCCGTTCTAGTGCAGAATACATATATTTAACGTATAACACACTCAACAATTGGTAGCACTGCGCATCATCAATACCTACATTAACCATATATTGATGAATGGTTTGAACCTTCAAGCGATACATTTCGTAGTACTTTGGCTCCCATTTCTTAGAAAGACTAGTCTTATCTAGGTCGAGCGTATAGTGATAATACACATGAGGAATCGTCCCCATGGACTGTGCGTGAGTTAAGTATTCGAAGGAGAACATAAAGTCCTCCATAATATATTCTGATGAGAATTGAATATGATGCTCTTCGATGATAGATCGTTTATAAAATCCGTTCCACACATAACCAAAGAGAGGAATATATTCCATTTCAAGAGCCATTCGTAAAATATCTGTAGCATCACTAGATAGAAAATCCGCCACGTCGTTTACCTTGTCACGAAGGCTTTCACCATGCTCAATGTAATGTTCAACAGCACCGTATTTCCAAAAATCTATCTGTGGATGCTGGTTATATTTCTCGAAAAAGGAGGAAAGGATACTTTCACCATAGTAATCATCGGAGTCCATAAATGTTACGTATTCGCCGCGTGCAATGGACATGCCATAGTTGCGAGCATTACATACACCACCGTTTGGAATATGATGAATCACAAGACACATATCAGGATAGGCGCTAGCCAATGTATCAAGCAGTTCACCTGTTTTATCCTGAGAACCGTCATTTATAATAATCAACTCATATAGGGATGTGTCTACATTTTGTGAATATACACTGTCTATAACTTGTTTAATTGTAGTTTCCGCATTATATGCTGCAACAATGATAGATAGTACTGGATTCACAATGGTACCTAGCCTTTACTTTGTAAACCAAATTTACGCAACACAAAGGAACTACCTTTTTTCAACCAATTTTGAGGCTCCATAAAGGATACATTTTGTTCTTTATAGTCGATGTTATTTGCTTCAATCCATACGTCGAGCAAGATTTCGCTTACAAAACCATAAATACGAGCTTCGTATGTATCGTAATTGGAAATATCGACGCGATGTTCAATTTCCTCCAAGATAGAGAACATCCACTCGCAGTATTGATCAAATAGGTCGCGGCGCATGACAAACATGTTAAACATGTGCGCCCATGTGCGATTACAAACCTTTGTGAAAGCAGCGCTATATTCTGGATATTTTTCAGCGATGATTTGCTCTGCCGCATCAAGGCCGTCACTATGATGAGCATGATTATAGTGAGAACGGTTAGATTCAATATAATATTTACGCTTATCTGCTACCACAACAGGATACTCTGAAAGTAGTTTTTTCCATTCTGGACCTGTAAGAATTTGATTCTTTTTGTCCTCTACGGAACGCACCTCTTTGCGCGTAAAGTATCGTCTGTAATGAACAAGACCAATATAGTCCGCATCAAGGTTTTTCCAAGCCCAATAAAGGCCTGTTAATTCGCAATAATTCGCATTTTTTGAGGAGATATTATCTCCTGTATGATCGCCGGTATAACCAATATCAGCTTTGCCTTCTCGACCTACATGGATTGGCATGTATACGGAGTCTTCTGGCATCCAATATTGCTTATGTGTAGCTATTAAAATCTTAATATTCACTAGTACTCTCCTACATGATTGTTGTCTCTCAAGTCTATCTACTTACCATATGAAAACTTGGTTAGGCTAACTCCTTTTCTACTAATGCCAAGGCACTAGCAATAACCTTATCCATATCGTAATATTTATATTCCCCTAAACGACCACCAAAGATAACATTAGAAATCGTTTCCGCTTTTTTAACATATTTTGCGTAAAGATCTAAGTTCTTTACATCATTCACTGGATAATAGGCCTCTTCGCCAATTTTCCAGTCTTTTGGATATTCTTTTGTTACATATGTAACAGGTTGTGTGCCAAATTCAAAATGCTTATGCTCAATAATACGAGTATACGGAATTTCCCCTTCCGTATAGTTCACAACGGCAACACCTTGATGGTTTTCCTCTTCAAGACGTTCAGTTTCAAAGTGAAGACCACGATATTCCAATACACCTTCAGAGTAATCAAAATACTCATCAATAGGACCTGTATAGATGATTGTATCTGCCAAGGCTTCATATTCATCGCGATGTTTGAGGAAGTCTACACCTAGGCGGACTTCAATACCCTCTAACATGCGTTCAATCATCTTCGTATAACCGCCCATAGGAATGCCTTGGAAACGGTCATTAAAGTAATTGTTATCGTATGTATAACGGACAGGTAAACGTTTAATAATGAAAGCTGGCAATTCTGAACATTTACGGCCCCATTGTTTTTCCGTATAGCCTTTGATGAGCTTTTCGTAGATATCTGTACCTACAAGGCTAATAGCTTGCTCTTCTAGGTTCTTAGGTTCACTTGTAATAGCAGATCGTTGCTTGGTAATGATGTCCTGTGCCTCTTTAGGAGTTCGAATATTCCACATTTTGGAGAAGGTATTCATATTAAAAGGCAAATTGTACATTTCACCTTTATAGTTTGCTACAGGGCTATTTACATAGTGATTGAACTCAGCAAATTGATTCACATAATCCCACACATGCTTTAAGGATGTATGGAAAATATGCGCACCATAGACGTGAATGTTAATATCGTCTTTGCTTTCACAGTACAGATTACCTGCTATATGATTACGGCGATCGATAACAAGTACAGATTTACCACGCTTGTGCGCCTCATGGGCAAATACAGCACCAAATGGACCAGCCCCAACTACTAAATAATCAAATTGTTTTTTCATATGTATATCCTTATTTTTTCATTCCAAGACATAGCAATCGTGAATAATAATTTTTTCTTAAAATATGACCTATCAAGATAGATAGAATTGTAGATGCTAAGAAGCATACAATAAAAGCTTCATAATACAATCCTAATTTAGACCAAAGTACAATTCTGAATGGAATCTTAACGATATCACTAAAGATATAAACATCCATTGAGACAGTGCCTAAAAAGATTAGTAGTGTTTTATATAATCCGATTCTAGATGAGATTTGGTTAGCTATATAGTATGTAATAGTAATGCCCGAAACTGCTGTTACAAGAGTAAGTATTTTAAACACATTAATATCATGTAGTAATGCATAATTACCTACACCAAAAATCACCATAGATATAAGGGCTATTCCTGCGGACTTCATATAATCCAATAGCGCATATTTCTTTATATATAATCCCAAGATAAAGAAGAATTGGAAGTACAATATCTCCGATATCATAGCTATAGAAAAGATATTTAATACATCAGATAGCATTCCAATAAGGAAAGATCCAATTAGTAAACCTAAATTTACACGTTTAACCAATAAGGCAATCAAGATTGAAATGAAGAACAAACAATATAAAAACCATAGTTCTCCATCAGGATTGATACCTATTAATATTTTCCATATATCTTGTGGATTAATTTGCTGATTTGCAAATTTTGATAAAGCTAATTTGAAAGGGAAATACAATAAACCAATAGTAAAATAAGGAACCATTAACCGTATACTTTTATCTTTTACGAATTTCTGGAAGCCCTCTTTCAAAGGTATATGCATAAAATAGCCAGCTACAAAGAAAAATACAGGCATATGGAAGCTATAAATTATAGTTCGTATCAAATATAGAGGATAACTAGCAATACCACTAGCACTTGCTTGGTCTGGAACAGAATGCCCTAAAACAACAAGCAAAATTGCAATCCCCTTCATAATATCAAAACTACTATCCCTCATAATACCGACTAATAGGCCCCTTTCGACTTAACAACAGCCAACACAGTTTTCAAAAGATATACAATATCGATCCACACGGACCAGTTATGAACATACCAAGAGTCCATTAATACACGCTCTTCATAGGTAGTATCGCTACGACCGCTAACTTGCCATACACCGGTAATTCCTGGTGGTACAAGGTAAAAGTCGTTGATATAGTCGCCGTATTTTACGATTTCATCGCGCACGATAGGACGTGGACCTACGAGGCTCATATCACCAACGAGAACATTCCACAATTGTGGCAATTCATCAAGGCTTGTTTTGCGAAGGAATTTACCAATACGAGTAACACGAGGATCATCTTTCAATTTGAAATCTCGTTCCCATTCTTCACGAGCTGCAGGATTTTCTTTCAAATATACCTCCAATGCCTCTTGTGCATTCGGCACCATGGAGCGGAATTTATAGCATGGGAACTCTTTACCACCTTGGCCAACGCGCTTATGACCAAATACGATAGGCCCTGGAGAATCTAGATAGATTAACAAAGCTATTATAGCAAGTATTGGCAAAATCAATATGCCCCCACATACAGTAGCTACAATATCAAAGATGCGCTTCATAATGCGGTTAGACTTGCGAGCCAAGTTATTTTGTACGCGCAATACAACGGCTTGCTCTTCCATCATGCCCCGAGCCGTAATATTACTTGCTGGCAAACCAAATAACTCAGGCACAAAGGCTACGCGTTTTACCAATAATTGCAATTGATTGACCAATGATACTAACTTTTTAGGTTCTAGCCCTGGTGCACAAATAAGAACTGTTTGTACACCTGTATCTTTGATAACATGTTCAACATCAGAAAAAGCACCTAAACATGGATATTCTTTAGCAATAGTAGAGGATTTAGGATTATCATCTACATAACCAATAATCTTGTACGTAGCAATCGGCATGCGATCTAAGGATTTCTTTACGAGCTCTGCTGTTTTACCTGCACCAACTAATAAAACTGGTATATTTAAATATCCTGCCTTTGAGAGAATCTTGCCTACAATAAAACGACTACTAAAGATAAAGAGTAGCATAAATAAATAGGCAAAGATAACAAAGAGTCGAGATACATCGTTGATTACATGACCTGTGTACATGAGTACAATGGATACAACGACGCCAATAGTGATACTGCGGAATAGGTTCTTCATCGTATCCCAATAAGGAGATACTACTGAGTATGCATTATTAAGAAGTAATATGGCTAGAAACACAAGAGGTATAATGCCATATACATAGATTTCATCTACCTTAAAATGTGGACTCACCGGTAAAAATGGCAAATTTAACCGCAAATGATAAGCTGCTAATGTGCCTAGCACAATAGAAATATAATCAGCTATAAGTACTATAAATTTACTAACAAGCAACTTGTTGTGATTATTATATCCATAACTATTCATACTAATACCCCAAACTATAAAAAAAGGTTGTTTTCTCAATACAATTTTCAAGAAAACAACCTCTAAAACATACGAATACAATGTACCAATATTTACTTATATTGTATCATATTCAAAAGTTTAAAACTATGAAAAACCATAGATTTTAGCTATCTTTTATGTAGTTTTTTGGAGATTCTCAGTCTATTTAAATCAGACATAAAAATCAATTAAATAATGCGTAAATAGTTTCTAAATAGCCTTGTGATTCTCATTTATTTTCAATTGAATCATGATGCCCATAACAATCCAAAATATGCGAATGCCCGATGAATTTCCCCACGTATAATCTATAGATCCAAACAAGAACAAAAAGCTAATAAAGCCTACCATTATTGATAAATCATAAGGGTTTCTTGATTTAACATAATGTATCAAAGATTTACAGAATATAAAGAATGAAAATCCTAAGAATCCAACGAGGCCTAATAGACCAGATTCAGAGGCTATTTGCAATAGATTATTATGAGAATGGCCTAGATCTTGAGTTTCTTGTTTTAATTTATAGTGTTCTCGATATGCTTTTTGCCATAATCCAGGACCAACACCTGTTACAGGATGATCCATAATCATATGCTTATCTGCTTCCCATACATAAATACGGCCCAAATTTGAACCATCTGTACTTATATTAAAAGTGCTTTCAAAACGAGCTACATAGTCTTGATGACTACTAAATGCATATCCTATACCTACAACAGCTACAAGTAGTACCAACATATAGCGAATATTAACAAAGCAATAGCGCAATGTTATGAGTATACCGTTAAGACCATTAAATAACCAAGAACCACGGCTTTGATTGCCCCACATCCCCAATAACATACCAAATAAAGAGAATACAGCTGATTTTCTCAGATATGAAGGAAATGCTTTATCATAAGCAGCAATTAAAGCCAATGGAAAGGCCAATGTTAACAACATGGCGAGCCCCATCATAGAGCCATGAATAACACCACCTGCACGACCTCCTGGACCTAAATTATAGCCCAGTACATATTGTGCAAAGGCCGATACAGCATCGATGCCCATATACACAAAAAATACTGATAATATGGCGTATAATTTGCGAGAACTCTTAATACATAACAGAATTGGGACGATGACTAATACCTTCCAAACCCAAATATTGAAGAAATATTTAGTAGTCACCGCTATATCAGTGCTAATTAATGCGGACGGCAATACACATAGTAACATGCCTAAATAAGCCCATCCATATTGACGTATCGATTGTGGTACAGATATTTCATATCGCCTATACCAGCAAGTTATTAAGGTCATCAATATAATGAGGCCATATAGTAAATTCCCTAATGCCATAGATGACCTTGTCGTACATATCATCAGTGAAATGAGTACGGTCAGCACCATTTCAGAATTCTTAATTATCCAAGATTGCATACTAACCCCTTTTCACCTACATAGCTACAATCTAATTTTCATCATATTAACATCTATTTTATAGATATCTATTTTACACGTAACAATGGTTTCAGATGTTCTTGAATCTCTTGCTCATATTGATCGAGTAATTCATAGCGTTTTCTGTATTGGCTACGTTTTTGTGATTTAATTTCTTCTATAGGTTTACGATATTCCTCTAATGGAATGTTGAAGAACCGTTCATCACTACATACAACACCACCAGATTCCTCCCACAATGGATCTAGCTCAGCTACCTTAGCGCGATGACCGCGAACTAAATGAGTATTTGCATAGAAGCCTTCATCAGATACGGCATAAATAGATTCGACCTTACAAAGAACCGCAATATGGCGTAATAGGAACATAATAAAGTTTTTTGGTCGATACCCAAACATCTTTTTAGTAACTGTTTTAGCATTATCAAGGCCATCTTTATAGCCTTGAATCGTGCCAATCCACATAGCAGGCTCCCCATTAAAACCTTTACCAAAGCGGAAGTTAGCATGGTATACGCCTTGTTTACCCAAGGTTAACAACAAGGTTAAAAAACCTTCTTTTCGTTGACCCGGCCCATAATATAAACGAGCCACCATATCAAGGTCTTCTGATTCCCATACGATAAAGCCACGATTCATACGACTTACATCGTCATAAATATTATCTGGATCTACAGAGTACATTTCGCGAATGGCTTCATCTGTAAACACATCTTTCAAATAATCAAAATGATTAATAATAGCCTCTAATCGTTCCTGTGGTGTTGAGCTTTTAAACAAGAAATATCGCGTCATTAACTCAAATAGACCAACTTGACGGTCTAATAATGTTGGATCAGGTGTATAACTTGCAAAATAGCTCTCTAGAGCCTCTATTTCTCGTTTATTGCGGATAGAGCGCATTGTATGAAGGAAAGTGCGTCGCGTTTCCCTCCAACTACGTTTGCCGTAAATCTTACGACCTCGCTGCCATTGTGTTTCTAAATATCCCATCTCAAACTCCTATCCACTAAAAAACTACCAAACCTTATCATTACTTATCAGTGGAGTGTAAATTATCTATAATCGTAACTAATTCATCTGCCACACGATTAACAATGAATCGCTGTTCCACAACTTGTCGTGCCTTTGTGATGATATTTGGCAAGTCTACAGCATCACTCATCACATGTTCCATAGCTTGTTGTAAGCTGTGTTCGTTCAAAGGATCTACAATAAATCCAGATTCACCATCGTCTATGATTTCTCGCTGAGCCCCAGAGCCACTTGTAATGACTGGTACACCGCAATACATAGCCTCACAAATAACGAGACCAAAGGCTTCACGCGTTATCGTTGGCAATAGTAAGCAATCTATGGATCTATATAAACCTTCAATATCTCGTGTAAAGCCTATAAATTCAACGTAAGAATGCATTTGATGTGCATGTATATAATCTTTTAATTTCTTAATTTGATCCTCTGTACCAGCCCCCGATATAATCAATCGAACATCGGGATTGTTTTGATGAATCTGTTCAAGAGCACTTAAAATCAGATACAAACCTTTCCGTTCTGTTATACGCGCACTATAGCCAAAGGTTCTAACCTTATATTTCATGGGAACAGCATCTGAAAAGGACTGGAATCGGTTCGGATCAATACCATTATATACAACATGGTATTTGCTAGTATCCTTAATAGCAGGCGTCATAAGATCGTCATAAACAAGTTTAGACACACAAACAAAGGCATCTACTTGTGCATTGATCCATCTATGATATATATCTGTTTTACCAGGTACAAGATTATGCTTTATAAATACCAATTTAGCACCTGTTAACTGCTTAAGAGCAATACAGAATAAGATATATTTACCGGAGTGGCATACAATCGTATTAATCCCCTGTTCTTTCATCTGTTTAGCCACGGCATTAACAGATAGAAAACCCTTTAAGGTATAGAGATTGGCAGTCATCACATGGCCCACTTGGGCATACCGAGATTGCATATCTTCATTCGATTGGTCCACTAAGATATAGGCAGTCCTATGTCTCTGTTGTAATTGTTTACAAATATCATATACATATTGTTCGCCGCCACCCCAAATTTTGGCGCCTACAACATTGATTATAGACATAGGTTCCTCCTATTAATCAAAATAATTATTAGCAATTTATACTATATAAAATTTTATAATTGCCCATTCGATTTGTTTAAATAATATAATTTTACATATTTCGTCATAGTGTACATCATATGGTAAATAGATAATAGAAAACCTATTTTCCCATCTAATATGCCGCCTTGCAAAATATATATCTTAAAGAATGCCCATGTAGGACGCAATATAATATCCCCTAAAAAACTACAAGACTTCCCTTGTGCCTTGTATTTGTTAGCTGCTGCCGTCGTATACTTATTGAACTTCTCAAAGAATTGATGCCAATTATCATACGTATAGTGATACAACTTTCCTTCTAATGTATCTTGTGGGTACGGGCTGATAAAGGCTTCATGAACAGCACCTTCTACAGTTGCACCCTCTCGAGGCATCAATCGTAGCACCTTATCAGGTCTCACCACACCATGAGTTGCCTGATTATGATGGAACAAGTTATATCGACGTAGCCAATAAGCCTTCAGTTCTCCTTGAATAGCTCGTTGAATAGACTTTGCTAACTCTGGTGATACACGTTCGTCAGAATCGACAAATAGAATCCATTCACTCTGAGCTTGTGAAATACCAAAGCGTCGTTGTTGTGACCAATCTCCATTTAAAGGATGTGGTATGACCTTTGCACCCAGCCCAATAGCGAGTGATACGGTTTGATCTGTACTACCATCATCGATAACTAAGATTTCATCAGCAAATTGAATACTCTTAATACAATCTGTAATATGTTCTTCTTCATTTCTGGCTAAAATGATTACAGATAAAGATGACATCATTTTACCTTTCTCTTTTTAAAATATTATTTATATACGTAAAATATATACTTTACGCTTATACTATTAATAATCTAAAGATTCAAATGGTTTATTAATGGCTTTATTTAATCTTCTGAATTGGCTAATAAATTTACCTTTTAAAGATAGCTGATTATATAGCTCTTTATAAGCAGCATCTTTTTTTGCTTTACGATTATCTTTCCAATTTTTTTCTACGGTAGATGGAATTATGTCCTCAGCAAGTTGTACTATAAAATCTTTATCTAAACAATATAACTTACATGCATTTAACCAATAATAAAATTTAAATGCATCAATTTCAAATCTTATAGGGGTCTGAAACATTTTAATATTTCTAGCTGCTGCTCTATTAATCATATATCCATGAGTACAGAATGCATTACGTGTTGAATATAAATTTACATTATTTCTCAAACTTCGTATGCATTTATGATGATATATACTTTTCTGTAAGACCACTAAACGAGGTTCATCTGTTTCTTCTAAAAATTCTTTTATTTTTAGTAATGAATCATAATTAAAATACTCAGTAAAATAAATATCATCTTCACATATCATAATACTTTTTTCATCAGACTTAAGAAATTCATCGTATACACCACAATGACTCAAAGCACATCCAATTTCACTAGGAGATAAAAAAGTATCCTTTATAGATTTTGTAGCTAATTCTTCCTTAGACATCTTATTAGCCATAATAGCATCAAAGAATTTAAAATCTAAATCATTATTACTAAATTCTTTAATAATATTTTGTCTACGTACTTCATTATTTTTATCTGATATAACAACTATGTTCATATTTCTCCCCAATACTGAACCCATATCTAATTTAAATTTACTAAATTAATATATTTTCCCTTATTGAATACTATCCCCATGTTTGATACGCCATGCTGCAAGTTCACGCATGTTTTTAATCACTTCACCATAGGCTTGAGGCATGTTTGTACCTTGTTCCATAAGTTTTCCATTGTTATCTAGATAGAGTCTATGGTTAAAGACAAATTCCTCTTGTGTAAACAAGCTTGGTACCATGGCTTCATAAGTTTGACCCGGGCGACCTACAAGTTCTGCCAAGGTTGGAATGATTTGAATGCTCATGCCAAATGCATTAGGAGCGAGCCAATCTTTATGAATACCTCGTCCATAGAAGATAATCGGAATGGTAGATGCCACATTAGGACTTACTTCACGAGCAAAGGTAAAGCGTTCGCTATGGTCCCCAGTGATAACAAAGAGCGCCGATGGATCTGCTTTTTCTTCGCTAGCGATGAACTCGCCCATCACATGGTCTGCATACCAAATATGACCCATTTCATTCAATTGCTTATCTGTTTCGGCGATTGTATCAGGCAAATGGCCTTTTACCTTGTTCACATCATAGCCCTCTTTAGCGACGTTAACGCTATATGGAGGATGATTAGATGTAGTCATAATTACATTGAGGATTTTTTCCCCTCTATGTTGATCCATGTACGTGGAGATGGCTTTAAACATATCCTTATCCGCTACGCCCCACGCATTGCTTTCATCGCTTGGCATTTCAGACGCATCATGGAATTCGTCAAAGCCTTGAGACAAGGCAAAGTTCTTAACATTTTGCCATGTACTAAAACCACCGTACCAGAATACTGTTTTGTAGCCTAGTTTTTTCATAACAGAACCAATGCCTAAGCCGTACGGTTGTTTGAAGCTTTCACCTTCATAGTTAGGATATAGACCTGTATCAGGCATGCCAGTCAATAAACCGTTGATAGCAGGCATCGTACCTGTACCTTGGGCAAGTGCTAGCTGTGTGCTCATCGCTTGAGGGCTGGCAGCATATTTACGGCCTTGTTCAACGAGATAGGCACCAGGTTCATTGTATTCAGCAAGGAATGGCCATAAACCATAGGATTCACCGAGAACGATATTAATAGATTGCGGTTGCTCTGCTAAACGTTGAGTTGTAATCGTTCTTGTGAAAGAACCATCAAAATCCTTACCGTTAAACTTACCACCGATGGCACTAATTTTTTCACTCAATTCTTGAGGTGTTAAATTGATGACCTCAAGCTCATCTGCACGCTTTGCAATGCTTTTAACGCGATAGAGAGCCTGCACATCATCAAGGATGGTTTCATTTAATAGATTAGAACTGAGGCGTGCCGCACTTTCCCAGTTGATGGAATTTGTATAGTTAAAGGCACCACCAAATCTAAAGAATAGTCCTAATACGCCAATAACCACAGTCAATCCAATGCCTGTGATCCATTGCGTTTTCTTCGTCTTAGGGTACCACGTAGTACAAACTAGTTGAGTATTAGCGTAATCGCTATATTTCTTTGTACCCCACGCCAAGAAACGAACGAGGAACCAGCAAAGGGCTGCACTCAACACAACAGCGCCTACGATGTACATCAATGCATTATATTCATTGATGGCTGTATTGATAATGGCACCGATATCATCGTTCTTACCATTAATGAGCATTGCATTATAAGAGGAGTTAAAGATCTTGTAGAACGGAATGCGCCCCAAGAATAAGAAGGTTAATAGTACCGTTGCAATAGAATAGATAACCTGTTTAATGCGCAAGGATGGCCATTTTGGTACAAAAGTATGCACCAATGTGCCCCCTAAAAATCCCAATAAACACAAAGAACCGACGGTCTTGAGGCTCAATCTAAAGCCTAGCCATAAGGACGTAAGGATATTCTCCATCGTCACAGATGCTAGCTGTGATTGGAATACTGCAAGAAACACGATTCTAAATGCAGTCAACAAGGCAGAGAAAAAGATAAATACCTTAATCTCTGTTCGTATGCCTTCAAATAATCGTTGCCATCGGTTCATCATTAACCCCTAACTGTTCGTTCATATAACTTAACTACTACTCTATACTACCTAACTGTAATTATGTTGGATATTTCTTACATTTAGGTCCCTTACATCGTTTGCATTTACCGCATCCGCGGTCGATAGTCCCAGCACCTGCTGATTTCTTAGCACTAGTACTCTCCTGAGCCTTCTTAGAAACCTTACTATTCCATACGGAAACTATCGTTTCTACTTTTTTTCGGATCCATCCTTTTTGGATTTTTTATCCTTTTTCTTGTCTTTTTTCTTATCTTTTTTCTTGAAAGTATCGCCTAAAAAGACTGTTTTTAACTTGTCATTTAAGACTTTAAGCTTCTTTTCAGCCTTGTCTTTCTTTTTCTTTAACTTATCTTCGGATTTAGAATGTTTGTCTTCCTTAGACTTTTTATGTTTTTTGTCCTTTTTATCCTCTTTAGACTTTTTACCATCTTTGGACTTTTTATCCTCTTTGGATTTCTTGTCACCCTTAGATTTCTTATCGTCTTTTAATTTTTTTAAATCCTTAGATTTTTTAGACATATCGTCAGTCCCATTAATACGCGCCCATTCATCATCTACGCGTTTTAATTGCTTTTTAAGAAGCTTTTCCAGCTTCTTATTG
Organism: Veillonella nakazawae; assembly: GCF_013393365.1. Taxonomy (NCBI): domain Bacteria; kingdom Bacillati; phylum Bacillota; class Negativicutes; order Veillonellales; family Veillonellaceae; genus Veillonella; species Veillonella nakazawae. The sequence continues at coordinate 19,750 of NZ_AP022321.1, read as the reverse complement.
GCTTTATCAGAGTCTAGACCAGACTTACCGAATAACAAAGCATTTACCGCTGTATAGGGATCAATAGAGGACTTATCATTTTCATTTATATCATCTTTTTTACTAGATGTATCATTATTGTTATGGAATGTTTCTGTATCTTTTGTTTCTGAAAGCAACACAGAATTTTCTTCATCGAATGGATTTTCTTCATCTAAATGATGGACTTCTAAACTTTCAACGCCATCTAGTGGATTTACATCCATATGCTCTACAATGTCTTCATCAAGGTCCGATATCTCATGTTGGGAGCTTTCACCAGATCCTGTAAAAAGACCGCCCATAGAATGCAATTCGTTCAATTTAATATGGTTCATGCCCACTGTAGAATCATGCTGCACAGGAATATCCGATAATTGGACCTGTTCCATAGCGTATACATCATTATTATGACTAGCACCCTTGCCAATATAAGATTTATCAGCAATGATGATATCCTCTTTATCGTCGCCTAACACATTGCCAAACAAATCCTCTTCAAGAGAATCATAGGTATGCAACATGGACATCCGTTTTTGAACCTCTTCAATTTGATTCCACAAATCAACGAGAGAGGATGTATAGTATATGCGTTCCTTAACCTCTAAATAAGCTTGGTAAACGATAGCCAATTCAGTTTCATTGAGTCCCTCTTCGGCACCAATTTCTTCAATCATTTGTTGGATTTGTTGATCTCGATCATATCGTTTAATTAAGGCCTTGCGAATACGTTCAATCAATGCTGTATCGATGATTTCCACGGGTACCTCCAGTCTTCAATACACTCAGCCCTATCCACTACATTAGCGCATACGAATCAATGTATAGAACCATAAAAAATAATTTGATTTTATAATCTCTAATATATTATTATATCAGAATTTATCTGCTTTTTCCTTAATAATCAATGCACTAAAATAAATTAACTGAATACACTAAAATTCGTTCCTTTTCATCGCTTTCTTCAAATAGATCGCTGCAATCGATAGGTTCTTCTTGTTCGAGTCGCACATGGTTATTTAAGAAGTTTTCTACCTCTTCGTTGACGTAGTAGAAAAATAATTTGATTTCACGCGGATGATGATATAGGGAATCAAAGATATTTCCTAGAACGCGCTTAATCGTATGGAGTGCAAAGGGATTAAAGAAAAAGCATCGATCTGCTTGAGCTGGTAATTCATAGAGCGCCGCATCACCGTGCACAAAACTTACCCGATTGCGCGCTGCTGGGCTTTCATCATTGATAAGAGCCTTTTCATACAATCGTTCATCATATTCGATACCGATGGAGTGACAGCCCGTTTGGTAAGCCATAAAAATGCTAACACGGCCCTTGCCACTGCCATAGTCGATAAGGGTATGTTTCTTGCGAATATGACCGCTGTTCGCCAACCGCTCAAGGACACAATAATCGGTCGGCTCATACGGATGATGCTCCGTATCTGACCGACTATCATCGCGGCCTGCTGTTTTTATTTGTAAAACCTGTTCCCATTCCTGTTCACTTGTCATATATCTAATACCATCATGAGTTCCCAATTGTATGACCTATTTTTAATACTAAATTGATATTTATATATACTATACCCTTATTAGAGCAATATTTACAAATTAAAGGTAATCATGTATCATAATATATGACAAAGGAAGTTAATGCGTTCAATATGTTGCACGCAAAAATGAAAAAGCAGGGTTGCCGCCCTGCTTTTTCTGTGCTAGTTATATGGTATACTAAAGAGTAATATTTTAATATTCTCATGTGCAGAATGATATGTCATAAAAAAGGAGTGTCTACTTACATGGACAGTGATCTGACCTTAGATTTTATAATTATCGTCGTATTAATCATCGCCAACGGCTTGTTCTCTATGACAGAGTTAGCCATCGTCAATGCAAAAAAACGTAAACTCGAAGAAATGGCCGAAGCAGGCAACGAGCGTGCAAAAAAAGCCTTTGAATTAGCAGAGAATCCAAATAATATGTTTTCTACTATTCAAATTGGTATTACCCTCGTTGGTATTTTAACTGGTTTGTATTCTGGTGCAACCTTCTCTGGTCCATTAGAAGAGTTTTTAGTAGCTAATATTCCAAGTATTGAGCCCTATGCAGCATCCATTAGCTCCTTACTCATCGTTGCTATTATCACCTATTTATCCCTCGTTATTGGCGAGCTCGTACCAAAACGTTTAGCCTTAAATAGTCCTGAAAGCATCGCCGTAGTAGTAGCAAAACCGATTTATTGGTTATCTGTAGCATTAAAACCTATCGTTAGCTTCCTCGGCGTTTCCACAGAATTCCTCTTAAAATTACTAGGCGTGACTGTGAAAGAAGAGGCTCCTGTTACAGAGTCTGAAATCAACAAGATGCTCACCGAAGGCGTTGCTATGGGTGCTTACGAAGAAGAGGAACCTATCCTCGTAGAAAATATCTTCCACCTAGCAGATATGAATGCTGGCGACATCATGACACCTCGTACACAGCTCAAATGGATTGATCTTAATAGCACAGAAGATGAAATTATGGAAGTCCTCAAAAATGCTAACCATTACCGCATTCCTGTAGGTACCGATTCCTTGGACGAACTAAAGGGTCTCGTAACTGTATCTGACGTATTGGTACAGATCATGCAACGTCCTAGCGAACGCTCTATTCATGATATTATTGAATCTTGTTTGAAAGAACCATTACTCATTCCAGAATCCATTACTCTCATGAAATTGTTGAATGTACTCCGTACAGAAGGCGTTCACGAAACAATCGTTCTCGACGAGTACGGTGGTTTCAGTGGTCTTGTAACCTTACATGATATCATGGAAGAAATCGTAGGTCTCATGCCTTCCGGTGAAGAAGAAATCATGGAAGAAGAGAATAAAATTGTCGAACGTGAAGACGGCTCCTGGCTTGTAGATGGCCTTCTCGACGTAGACGAATTTAAAGAATTCTTCCACATCGATGAAGAATTACCAGGCGAAGAAAAAGACTTGTACAAAACAATGGGCGGTCTATTAAACGTTCTCTTTGGCCGCATTCCAAAAGAATTAGACAAAGCAAAATGGAATGGCTATACCTTTGAAGTAGTAGATATGGATAACACCCGTATCGACAAAATTCTTGTAACCTATGAAGAACCTATCGTAGTACAAGAAACAGAAGAAAAAGAATAATACCTACTAGCTTGTAGATTTATGAGCATTGTAGATATATAAAGAGTGAGTTCTCCTATGGAGGACTCACTTTTTTGTATACCCCCTAGCCGTTTACATATAAATATAGTATTATTAAATTGTATAAAATATATAATAAAATCTAATAGATTTAATAGAACTATTATCTACTATATATCTAATAGCTAAATTAGATATATTCTCATAAAATATATAGTCCTATGAATGCTACCTATATGTAGTTGTGTATCATAGGGCTTATGTGTGGTATAAAGGAGAGATTCTATGAATCAAAAAGTCATAGCAACCATAGGAGCCCTCTTAATAGGGACCGCTATAATCAGTGGTTGTGGATCTGAAAAGCAATCTGAGGATACTAGCCTCAAGGTGCGCACCATCACCATCGGTGAAGAATCTGGTACTACTAGTGCTGGCTATGCAGGCACTATCCATAATAAAACAGAAACAAACTTAGCCTTTCAAATTGGGGGTCGCGTCATAAACAAATTTGTCAATGTCGGTGATACTGTACAAGCAGGCCAAGTAATTGCTCAAATTAATGGTTCAGATACATCAGCTCAAGTACAAAATGCTGAGGGTGCTGTGAAAGCTGCTCAATCTGCCTATGAATTAGCAGAAACCAATGCGAAACGATATCGCGAGCTCTATGCTCAACAAGCGATTAGTAAGTTGCAATTAGATCAAGCAGAAAACCAATTGAATGCCACATCTGCTCAATTACAACAAGCACAGGCCAGCCTCAACTTGAGTAGCAATCAAAATAGCTATACCAATTTAACGGCTCCTGATACAGGTATTATTACTGCTTTCAATATTGAAGCAGGCCAAGTCGTAGCAGCCGGTCAAAGCGTTGGCACCTTAGCGGCCGGTCACGACCCAGAAGCAGTCATTGCCCTTCCCGAACAAGAAATGACCAAGGTTCATGTGGGCAGCCCTGCCAATATTACATTCTGGGCTCTACCAGATGTAACTGTACAAGGTGTGGTGCGAGAAATTTCACCAGTTCCTGACCCTGTAGCGAGAACGTATACCGTAAAAATTACCTTACAAAATCCTCCAAAAGAGGTACAACTAGGCATGACGGTCAATGCTAATCTATCTACCACAGATAGCACCAATATTTCTATTCCATTGACGGCTCTTGTGAAAGATTCTAATGGCAATAATGCAGTGTATATTATCCGAGATAAGAAGGCTCATCTCGTTCCTATTAAGACTGGTGAGTTCGGTAAAAACTCCGTCATCGTTACATCTGGTTTGGCTAAGGGCGACATTGTCATCACCGCAGGTACTCAACAATTACAAGAAGGGACGGCGGTTAGTCAATGAAACAATTTAACTTAGCCGAATGGGCCCTCAAACACAAGTCCATTATCTACTACTTCATGGCTGTGCTACTCACCTTTGGCATCTTCTCATATAACCACATGGGCCGTATGGAAGACCCAGACTTTACGATGCGCACCATGGTGGTCGGCGTTGCTTGGCCGGGGGCTTCCCCACAAGAAATGTCGGATCAAGTAACGGACAAATTAGAAGAAAAACTGCGCGATCTTCCGGGCGTGGATTATACAAAATCTTTCACAGATGGCAGCAAATCAGTTATTTATATTAATCTGAAAGAAAACCTACCATCTGATAAAATCCGTCCCGCTTGGGAAGAAGCGCGGAACATGATTAACGACGAATGGAAATCACTGCCGCAAGGCGTTCAAGGCCCTACCATCAACGATAGATTCGATGATGTATACGGCATTATCTACGCCATTAGCGGCGATGAATTCTCGTACGAAGAAAAGCGTCAACAAGCAGAAGACTTAAAACGTCAGTTGTTATCTGTTCCAAATGTAAAAAAAATCAGCCTCATTGGGGTGCAACAACAAACCCTTAATGTAACGATTAATAAGGATAAACTAGCATCCTATAAAATCAGTACTCAACAGCTTTTAACGGCTATTAAACAGCAAAGTATGATGGTTCCAGCTGGTATGATTACGACGGATACGAATAATGTGTATCTCCGCGTGAACGGCCTATTCGATAGTCCACAAGCCGTACAAGATATGCCAATTCGCATCAATAATCAAACCTTGCGCCTTGGCGACATGGCTGATGTGACCATGACATACCAAGATCCTAGTGATCCTCAATTCTACTATGAAGGCAAGCCAGCTATAGGTATTGCCATCTCCATGGATGCAGGTGGCAATAATGTGGAATTTGGTGAAGCTATCGATAAAAAGCTAGCAGAATTGAAGAAAACTATTCCTGCAGGCCTTGAACTCGATCAAGTATCAAATCAGCCACATATTGTTAAGGAATCCATTGGCGATTTCTCTCAATCTCTATTTGAAGCCATCGCCATCGTATTACTCGTAAGCTTTGCATCTCTTGGCTTACGTACAGGCGTTGTTGTAGCACTCACGATTCCAGTTGTTGTGTCTACGACCTTCATTTTGATGTATGAAAGCGGAATCTATTTGCACAAGGTTAGCCTTGGTGCTCTTATCTTGTCACTAGGCCTTCTCGTAGATGATGCCATCATCGTAGTAGAAATGATGAGCGTTAAGCTCGAAGAAGGTTGGGGTCACTTTAGATCTGCTACCTTCGCTTACCAATCAACAGCATTCCCTATGCTATCTGGTACGCTTATTACTTGCGCTGGATTCTTGCCATTAGCATTAGCGCAAGGTATGGTAGCAGAGTTTACAAAATCTCTATCCATCGTTGTATTTATGGCTCTCATCCTATCTTGGTTCGCCTCTGTTCTCGTCAGCCCTGTTCTCGGCTATAAAATCATAGAAAACAAGGCTCCAAAACCTGAATCCGAATGGACCAAACGAGACCATATCATGCACAATCTCAATGTTACATTCTATGATAAATTTGAAAGACTGTTACATTGGGCTTTAGGACATCATAAGGTAGTATTACTCATCACCTTAGGTGCCTTTGTATTATCCCTACTTTCACTACCATTGATTAAGCAGGAATTTTTCCCATCATCAACGCGTAATGAAATCATCGTATCCATGCAATTTCCTCAAAGTTCATCTATTGAATACACTGCAAATCAGGCAAAAATCATCGATGAACATTTACAAGGTAACGAACACATTTCGACCTTTACATCCTATATAGGACAAGGTTCTCCGCGTTTCGTTCTCACCTTGGAACCTGAGTTGCAACGAAATAACTTCTTGCAGTACGTTATCGTTACAAAATCCTTAGAGGATCGAGATAAACTCTATGGTGAATTAACTTCTTATTTAAATGAAGAATTTCCTTCAGCCCTCGTAAATGCTCAATTTGTACAAATTGGGCCACCATCTAAATATCCAGTGATGCTCCGCGTATCTGGACCTGATCAAAAGGTGGTAAAAGACATTGCCAACCAAGTGAAAGGCAAGATGCAAGGCGATAAGGATTTGCATAACATAGCCTTTGACTGGCCAGATACGGAACCAGTAGCTAATGTTCATATCGATCCTAACAAGGCTCGCCTACTCGGTATCGATAGCTATGCCGTATCCTTACACTTACAAAGTCTATTGTCGGGTACAAAATCTGGTGAATACTACGAAGGTAACCAAACAATTCCTGTGACATTCCGTTTAGGAGATAACGAACAACACAACTTAAGTGCTCTGTCCTCCTTACCTATTCAAACAGGCAATGGTTCCTATGTACCGCTTAGCCAAATTGCAACCATCACCATGACCCAAGAGGATGGTATTATTTGGCACCGAAATATGATGCCAACGATCAGCATTCACGCCAATGTAAAAGCCGGTGTTTTAGGCAATGCGAAAACAAAAGAGGTTTATAAATCCTTACAAGACATTCGCGATTCCTTGCCTACAGGCTATACCATTGAACTTGATGGGGCTGCTGAAAAGAGCGTAACAGCCGTACAAAATCTAGTAAAACCAATGCCAATTATGCTCTTTGTGATCATGACAATCCTCATGTTCCAATTAAAGCGTATTCCTCTCATGATTATGGCTTTGCTCACAGCGCCTCTCGGATTAATCGGTGTCGTATTAGCCCTTAATATTACGAGAACACCATTAGGTTTTATGGCTATTCTAGGTATCATCGCCCTTTCGGGTATGATTATCCGTAACTCCATTATCTTGTTAGACCAAATTGAAATCCACAAAGCAGAAGGACAAAAACCACTTGAAGCGATTATCAACTCCGCTACACTTCGTTTCCGTCCTATCATGCTCACCGCTATCGCAGCGATTTTAGGCATGATTCCTCTTATGGGATCTGTATTCTGGAGCCCACTTGCCATCGCCTTTAGCGGCGGCTTACTAGTGGCAACAGTTCTAACACTTATCGTATTACCAGTCATGTATGCAACATGGTATAAGGTTAAATAAATAATATAAATAGATATCTATTATAATCTAATAATTGATTGACTACTAATTCTGATAATGTTAATATAACTTTGACAAGGGAATTAAATAAGTTGCAATGTATTCACGCAACAAATAAAAAACAGCAGGGTGGCAGCCCTGCTGTTTTTTATTACCTTACATACATATCCCTATTTTAAAATAGAACAGGCCTATTCTATTTTTTATGAGTACTATACATACCTTTTTTAAATTAGTACACGCCTATTCTATTTTTTAAGAGCCCATTTATTACATACCAAAGGAGCTGTAACAGAATGCGGTGAAACCGCATTTTAGTTGCAGTCTTTTTAAAATATAGAAAATACCAAGGCTTTTAAAGTAATACGTTCTTTAAAGCTCTTGGTATTTTTCATTTTTAAGTGCACTTAAATAAGTCCTAATCAGATTAAAATTTTTTGGATTTAAGCTACTTCTTTTATCTCGAATAAGATCTTGTTAATTCGGCCAGATTGTATTCTGTTATGTAATTTTGCAAGATTAAATCCCATTGCTAGAATATAGAGTATTTTATGAACATTATCTTTACGGTGATGGTTAAATCGTTTAAATTGAAAGTCCCCTTTAAGTACACCGAAGGTACCTTCCATTTGTATGGAACGATTAGTCCGTAATTGTATGCCTTCGGCACTTATTAATCGCTTTTGGTTAGCTGCCAATAATGCATCATATGCTGGATTCGTTTCAATTTGTTTAGGATTAGATGCATTCCATATTTTGGCATATGGCTGGCATTCTTTACGAAGACCACAGCGAGGATTGATAGGACCGTACTGGACTGCACAGTATTCTACAAATATCGATATAGCAAATGCACGAGTAAAACGATATTCACTGGGAAACCATAAAAAATAACATAGGAATTAATTTAATCAAACAGACATATTACAGTAGATTTAATTTGGTAAGCAATTCCATAATATTTTCTCCTAATACTAGATTTGTGATTGTCTTTGATGGACTTAGATATTCTATCATTTGTCGATAGAGAAAGGGGTCACCATATGGTGCATCAGAACTAAATAAGCATCTTTCAGGCAGTTCTAATAATGCCATTTTTGTTGCTATAGATGTAAATTGTGCTGATAAATCTAAATATATATTAGGTACTGTTTTTGCTAATTCAATTAATTCCATCCAATTAGTACCACCTAAATGACCAAAAATGATTGGCACTGTAGGGAATTTTTTACATAAATCTACAAGTGAAAATATCATTTCTTTTGTTACTGGTAGAAATGTATGTATCCAGAGGGGATATATTCTATTGGAGCATACTATTTTCATAATGTCCCCTATTTGTTGTATTTGAGCAATAGTACTAGGTGTAAATTCTCCAAGCCCCATTAAGTGATTTCTACATATTTGTTTGTCAATCCATAATTCTATATCGAATGGTGTCATACCTAATGGTATATTTCCAAAACCTAGAAATCTATCAGGGTAATATTTCATTGCTGTGGTTAAATCTTTTATATTATTTTCATATAGTCTTTTCTTTTCTTTCGCATTTATATCTCCATTTAACACGGAACTTAGCATAGAAATTTGTTGTTTTAATTCCTGTAAAGAATGAGACTGTTCGGGATGAGGAGTTGTAGTAAATAGAATAGCTTTATCAATTTTTGATTGATCCATCAACTCTATTTGATTTTCGGTTGGCAATATTACGTGTTCGTGACTATCTATAACCATTGTTATTCATCTCCTATTATTTTACTGCTAAATATATTATAGTAATAACTGTACGCTTTATTATGATATATAACAAGAAGGCACTTTTTCTATACCACGTATCCTTTAGTATAGTAGGTGTGAAAGAAGGTAGTATTTTGTCGAAAGTAGATTCTATTAATCAAGAATGTCCTATGGAGATTGCTTTAAATCTATTAAGCGGTAAGTGGAGGTTAAAAATACTGTATTATTTACTAAAGGGAGAGTCAATTCACTTTAATCAATTACAACGATTATTAGGAGATATAACGACAAAAGTGTTGACGGCTCAATTACGTACACTAGAAGAAGCAGGTATTGTATCTAGAATTGTATATGATGAATCGCCAATTAGAGTTAAATATTCTATGACAGATACAGGTAAAACACTGATTCCACTTATGACCGAATTATGTAATTGGGGGAAGACATACAAAAAAAGCCGACTTTAATAGGCGGCTTTTTTCATAATTATTAATTCTTGATATTATTTAGCATCTCAACTTTTATGCTTTGTAAAGTTTAAATAAATAGTTTTATATGATAACCAAGAATGATATATAGAAAGATACATAAAAAGGGGCTGTTGTATTTAATAAGAAAAGCTGAGCATGACTTCTATGCGACTTTACCTTTACTTTGGATTTCATTTCATGAAATCTTACGTTCAGGACTAAGTGATATATGGGCCTTTTCTCCTTAGTCCGATTGTATTTTATAGAAAATAGATGGGGCCACTTGTTTCATGACTTTGGCTCTGCGGAGCCCAAAGGGCGTAGTCAGACCCGGCCGGTGGAATGAAACAAGTGGTCCCATCTATCAATTCTTATTACACTACAACAGCTGTACCATTGCATGTGACCATGAGCATGCCATTTTCTGCACCTACTGTACTGTATTGGAAGGATACACCGATAACAGCATTAGCACCCATTTTAGAAGCCCGTTGAGACATTTCATCAAGGGCTGCTTGGCGCGCACTCATCAAAGAATTTTCATAGCTGCCACTACGGCCACCAACGATGTCGCGAATGCCAGACATAAAGTCTTTCACAAAGTTACGGCCTTCTACGACCTCACCAAATACGATACCTTTATACTCTTGAACTGGTTTATTTTCAATATGCATAGTTGTAGTAATAATCATAATTGTATCCTTTCTAATTGACTACAATATATTTTGATTTATTATAGCAAGGCTTTCACAGAAATACAATCAAAAAAAAAGACCTATTCACTACATTCATAATGAACAGGTCTAATTATATGTTTTTATCGATCAAAATCGCGGTCTAGGTTAACCTCTTTCAATGGAACAAGTTTTGTTTTCTTGATGTATTTGTAACCTAAGTATACTGCGAAGAAGATTGGCAATCCGATGTACGCAACGGATACGCCATACCAGTCGATTGTATCGCCTGTGAAAGCGGAATAGTTTTGACCAGCAATGATGATGATGCAAAGAATGAACGCCAAGATTGGGCCAATTGGGAACAACCACGCTTTGTAAGGTAATTCTTTAAGATCTCTACCTTGTGCAATGAAGGCACGACGGAAGCGATAGTGAGAAACAGCGATACCAACCCATGCTATAAAACCGCAAAGACCAGAAATATTAACAATCCAAGTATATGCAGTACCTTCGCCGATAAAGCTTGTAAGGAATGCAAATAAACCGATTGCTGTAGTTAAAATTAACGCTGGCACTGGAACACCATGTTTATTAAGCTTAGCAAAGATTTTTGGTGCTTGCCCTTCTTTAGCAAGTGCATATAGCATACGAGTAGAAGAATAAAGACCTGAGTTACCAGCACTAAGTACTGCCGTTAAAATGATAGCATTGATAAAGCTAGCAGCAAAAGCAAAACCAAATCGGTCAAATACGAGTGTAAATGGAGAAATAGATACATTCTCTACACTAGAATTCAATAAATTTGGATCAGTATAAGGAATTAAGAAACCGATAACTATGAAAGCACCAATATAGAACAATAATATACGCCAGAAAATAGAATTAATCGCCTTTGGCACATTCTTTTCTGGATTTTCTGCTTCACCAGCGGCTACACCGATAAGCTCAGTACCTTGGAATGAGAAACCAGCCACCATGAAGATAGCAAGAATAGATTCCCAACCACCTACGAATGGTGCTTCCCCTACTGTCCAGTTCGTAAAGCCTGGAGATGTACCACCAAGACCAAAGATAAGCATAAAGCCACAGAACAGGAATACGAATACGGTAATAACCTTGATGCTAGAGAATACATATTCACTTTCACCAAAGGAACGAGTCGATAAATAGTTCAAGCCGAATAAAACGAGCAAGAACAAAGCAGACCATACAATAGCAGGCACATCTGGGAACCAATATTTCATGATGAGTGCCCCTGCTAATACTTCAGCAGCCAAGGTAATAGCCCAGTTAAACCAATAGTTCCAACCTAAGGCAAAACCAAAGGCAGGATCTACATAGCGTTTTGCATAGGTCCCGAAGGAACCTGGAATCGGCAAGTACGTAGCCATTTCCCCAAGAGATGTCATGAGGAAGTACACCATGATACCAATGAGGCCGTAAGCTACAAGCGCACCACCAGGGCCCGCTGTACTTACCACTTCACCACCAGCTACGAATAAGCCGGTACCGATAGCGCCACCTAAAGCGATCATATTCATATGACGCGCCTTTAGGGAACGTTTTAAATGTTGATCTTTATTAGAGGTAAACTCTACGTTATTATTTTGATTTTCAGCCATGGGTCACCTCTTACAAATCTAGATTACGCACGTATTTTGCGTTATCTTCAATAAATTTACGACGAGGTTCTACTTTATCGCCCATGAGAACAGTAAAGATTTTATCAGCTTCGATAGAATCCTCTAAGCTAACTTGTAAAATCGTACGATTTTCAGGGTTCATTGTAGTTTCCCATAATTGTTCAGGATTCATTTCACCTAAACCTTTGTAACGTTGGATTGTAATACCATCGCGGCCTACTTCATCAAGTTTAGCTGTAAGCTCTGCATCAGAGTATACATACCAGTGGGACTTGCCCTTCTTGATTTGGTACAAAGGTGGTTGAGCAATGTAGATATGACCTTCCTCTACCAATGGTTTCATATAACGGTAGAAGAATGTTAATAACAAGGTACGGATATGAGCACCATCAACGTCCGCATCTGTCATGATAATAATCTTGTTATAACGAGATTTAGTAATATCGAATTCTTCACCAATGCCAGTACCGAAAGCAGTAATCATGGAACGAATTTCGTTATTCGCTAAAATCTTATCAAGGCGCGCTTTTTCTACGTTAAGGATTTTACCACGCAATGGCAAAATCGCTTGGTAACGACGGTCACGACCTTGTTTTGCAGAACCGCCCGCAGAGTCACCTTCGACTAGATAAATTTCAGTCATAGATGTATCTTTTTCAGAGCAATCTGCCAATTTACCAGGAAGGCTAGATACTTCCAACGCATTTTTACGGCGAGTTAAGTCGCGGGCTTTACGAGCGGCCTCACGAGCACGGCTTGCCATTGTTGCTTTTTCGATGATTTTCTTCGCATCTTGAGGATGTTCTTCGAAGAATGTTCTAAGACCTTCAGATACGATAACATCTGTAATACCTTTAACTTCGCTATTGCCAAGTTTAGTTTTTGTTTGGCCTTCAAATTGAGGTTCCAATACTTTTACAGATACAACAGCTGTCAAACCTTCACGTACGTCTTCACCGGAAAGGTTGGACTCATTTTCCTTGATCAAGCCAGATTTACGGCCATAATCATTGAGGGTACGAGTCAAGGCAGCACGGAAACCAGAAAGGTGAGTACCACCGTCAATGGTATTGATGTTATTTACGAAGGACAATAAGTTTTCGCTGTAGCTATCGTTATATTGCAACGCTACGTCTACTACTACGTCGTCTTTTGTATTTTCGATATCGATAACAGTAGGATTTACTACTTCTTTATTTTCGTTTAAGAAGGCAATGAAAGAACTTAAACCACCTTCGTAGTGGAAGCTTTCAACACGAGGTTCCTCTTGGCGCAAATCGCTCAATGTAATGCGAAGACCTTTATTAAGGAATGCCAATTCTTGTAAACGAATTTTCAATGTATCAAAGTTGAATACTGTAGTTTCAAAGATTTCAGCATCTGGCTTGAAGATAACTGTAGTACCAGTACCTTCTGCTTTGCCGATTTCATGTAACTCGGAAGTCTTATGACCACGAGCGAATGTAATCTCTTGAATAATACCATTTTGAGCTACTTGAACCTTAGTCCATTCACTCAACGCATTTACTACAGAAATACCTACGCCGTGAAGACCACCAGAAACCTTGTAGCCGCCACCGCCGAATTTACCGCCAGCATGCAATTTCGTTAATACTAACTCTACCGCAGACATACCGGATTCATGCATCCCTGTAGGAATACCACGACCATCATCGACAACAGTGATGCTGTTATCTTCATTAATGGATACTTCGATATGTGTAGCGTAACCTGCGAGCGCTTCGTCTACAGAGTTATCTACTACTTCATAAACGAGGTGATGTAAACCGCGAATGGACGTACTACCAATGTACATACCAGGACGTTTACGTACCGCGTCAAGACCCTCAAGAACCTGTATATTCTGAGCGCCATAATTTTCTTCAGGCATGAAACAAACTCCTCCTAACAATCTATCACACTGTACTGGATTGAAATTTGGTACAACACATGTACAGAATAAATCTTATCTCTTTATTATACTATAAAACTCATCAATTCGTCTCATTAAAGTCTTAATACTAATACCAGATCCATAAACGCAATCATCTGTGACCACATAGGTCTTGATCTGCTCCTCTGGTACCATGGCGATATACTCTAGCGTTTTATAGTGATGAATAGGACTTTTATGGGACTTTCCGCCCTTGGCATGCACCATAGTAATGATAGATTCAATAGGCACGGAAACGGTATCCCCAATATGAACGTACATAGGAATCCCTCCTCTACTTTTCTAATGTCCCATTTAATGAATCAATTTTGCGCTGTTCCTCTTCTGCAAGGAACTTTGATCGATATTTGTTGCACAAATTAATAACGTGCTGGTCCGTTAGCTCATCAGGCTTCTTATGAGTGATGAGCATAGCCACCATAAACATGTGACGGCGATTAATGGACCCTTTATAAATTTTATCTAAGTAAAAGTATATGGATTCCCGCATGGCTTCTGCAAAATCTGGGAAGGTACACTGTATAAATTGCTGACAGTCTCTGTATTTAAAGTACGGATACTTTCTAATAACAGACTTAATGTCTTTAATATGAGCGCGATGCAATTCATATTCACAGGTCGGACAGATTTCTTTTTTAGATTCCATATGCATGCCACATCGCTTACAACGATGATACCCATGCTGTTCTAAATAAATTTCCCGCTTTCTAGACGTAATTTGTACTTTTCTGAAAGCGGCTCGTAATTCTTCGTTATCTGTTTTTTCTAAGGATTTATCGATGGCTTCTACATCTTCTTTTGAAAGTACGATGTCTGCAAAATTAATACGTTTTGTAATAATCTGTTCATCAGGCAGTGAAATCGATGTATCAGTATTAGCTTTCACATAGCTCTGACGTTTCATAATAAAGCGAATATCTGTGATGACCTCTTGATGGTAATATTTGTTTATCGCCTCGATGATACGCCGTTTTTGCATCTGTAATTCCTGCATCCACATGGAATTATCTGCACTAATCACCATATCTGGAGGCTTGATAGACACAATTTTTGTATGATCTGCAATGACATCGCCCACTACATCACGCCACTTGTGAACGAGGGTATTTAATTTATATTGTTCCAGTAAATTCAGTTTTGATAAGGCCTTTGGTAAACAAAGATCAAGGCTGTCCATACTGAACCTTTCCCCCTTCACAAGAAATAAATTGAACCGATTTCAAATCTTTAAAATCATGAATATCTGTTGTGGTAATAAATGTTTGAATACGTTTATGAATAAACTGCAATAAATTCGCTCGTCTCGACTCATCAAGTTCGCTCAATACATCGTCTAGTAGCAGAACTGGATATTCCCCAACCTCGGACTTAATAAACTCAAGCTCGCTCAACTTTAAGGACAATACAGCAGTTCGTTGCTGCCCTTGGGATCCAAATTTCTTTAAATCCATCGCATCGGAAAAGAATCGTAAATCATCGCGGTGAGGACCTACGCTGGTGGTCATCCGATGACGATCCTGCGGCAACGCTGCTTTAATGCGCTCGTAAAAGCCTTCCTTTGTAAATTCTAAGGATCCATTGTCCATATATGGCTGTTCATAACCAATGGTCAAATTCTCGAGGCCACCCGTCAATTTACGGTTCATCAAATCGATGAGAAGATTGATTTTCTTCAAGCTTTCTAACCGTTTCTTTACAATAAAACTCGCCATATCGGCTAATTGCAAATCCCATTCTTCAAGAGGTATGTTTTGCTTCCCTCTATATTCTTTAAGGATCGCATTGCGCTGCTGTAATAACCGATTATACTGCATTAACTGATGATAATAGGTAGCACTCGTCTGAGAGATTTCCATATCGAGAAAACGTCTACGTCCTGACGGCGTTCCTTTAATGAGCTGTAAATCTTCTGGACAGAAGATAACTGTGTTTAATGTACCAATCAGTTCCTTTTGCGATATTTTTGTATCGTTTAACCGAATATCCTTAGGACCTTGGCGGAATAACTTAATATTTACCTTTTGAGGTGTATCCTTTTTCTCGAACTTAACGACAATACCTGCTTCCTCAGCATTGAACATGAGCATATCTGACGTATCGTTGGTCCGATGGCTTTTACCAATGGTACCCACATAAATCGATTCGAGGATATTCGTCTTACCAGCCCCATTGGTGCCGTGCAAAACGATAATCTCCGGATTGAATTGAATCGTTACATCCTTGTAATTACGAAACTGGAATAATTGCAGTGAGTCAATTCTCACCGATTAAGCCTCCTCTTGAGTAATTACGAGATCTACATCGAGACCTTCGCAAGAAATCACATCGCCAACGCGGCATTTCTTGCGTTTCTCTGTGACAACTTGACCATTCAAAGTAAGGATACCTTCTTCGATAAAGGATTTAATTTGACCACCTGTTTCGATGATGCCTTCTAACTTCAACAACTGATCAATTTGAATGTACTCCGTATGAATGGGTACCTGCTGTTGCTCTTTCATAACGTCCTCCTATAGTGGACAATTCATAACTATATGGGAATTAGGTAACGATGACTTTTAATCATCATTACCTAATATAGAGTTGTATATTAATTCATTGAAATATACGATATAGTGATATTTTTATCAATAAACAAATAATAGACTAATGTATTAAAAGTTATGCATTCGTACGAACTGGTGTTACTACGTATGTATAGTTCGGATTATTGTCTTGGCGAATGACTACTGGACCATTTTGTTTTAAGAATAAGTGGATGTTGTCGCCTGTGCTGTGGCGCAAGATGTCAGAGATATAACGACCATTGAAGGAGATTGTGAATGGTGTACCTTTAAATTCAACAGCTACGTCTTCTTTGGCCATACCGATTTCAGTATTTTGAGTAGACAATGTTACATTGCTTTCAGACCAATCATAACGAATTACGTTATAGCTGATGTCTTTAGCCAATAAGGATACGCGGTCAACAGCACCAGCGAATTCGCGGCGGTCAATAACAGCGCTAGAGTCGAATTGGGAAGGAATAACCTTTTCATATTCAGGATATGTGCCTTCAATTAAACGAGAAATAATGTAAATCGATTCAAAGTTGAACACGATTTGTGTGCGATTCCAAATGATGTTGATCATGGCTGGATTATCTGTTGGTAACAAACGAGATACTTCAGCCAAAGTTTTTGTAGGAATGATAGCGCGCATTGGCGTAGTTGCTGGTTCATCAATGGTAATTTTCTTAACAGCCATTCGGTGTGTATCAGTAGCAACCATAGTGACTTCATTTTCTTTAATTTCAAGAAGAGCACCAGTAAATACAGGGCGGTCTTCATCTGTTGCAGCTGCGTAGTTTGTTAAATCGATGAGTTCTTTCATAGCAAAGCTATCGATGTTTACATGATCTTGGTCGTGAATTTGTTCTACCAAGGAGAAATCATCTGGATGTAATGTTACGAGGTTGAATTCGGAAGAACCAGATGTGATTGTTAAAGAATTACCATCTTCTGGTTTGTAAAGTTCGATAGTATCGCCAGGTAATTTGCGGATTAACTCTTGGAAATAACGAGAACCTACTACTAATGTGCCAGGTTCTTTGATATCACCATCGATGGTTAAACGAATACCGAGCTCAAAGTCGTTACCTTGCAATTCTACTTGACCATTTTTTGTTGTCATGTAGATAGCACCTGGTAAGTTGGAACTTGTTTTATTTTGAGATACCTTTTGCAATACGTTGATTGCTTTTTGGAGATTTGCTTTTGGGAATGTAATATGCATATGTTACTCCTTTATGATTTCCATATAGTGTAGAAGCACTGATAACTACTTCTCTTGTTTGTAATATTCTATGTTTGCTATCGTAGATGCTCTATAGATATTCTACGATAGATCTGTTTCTACTGGTTTTTTGATTGTTTGTTAGTTTTAGTAGTAGTAATAGTAGGGGCCTGTTCATATGTGTAAAAGTGAATTGGCGCTACTAACTGTGCGATTTCTCGGTTGTGTATAACTATGTTGATAGTTTGTAACCACTTATCCACATACTCACAGCAGAGTACGGTTTTTAGGATATCCACAAAGTTACGCACAATATATCCACAGAGTTATCCACAGGTTGTTAATTTCTGTTTAATTTCAGAAATCATGTTCTTAGTTTCTTCGTTTCGTTCAATTTCCTTGGTGATTTTATCGTACGCATGGAGAATTGTCGTATGGTCACGAGAGAAGGCTGTTGCGATTTGCGGATAACTTTCATTGATCATATCACGGCATAGGTACATGGCAATTTGCCGTGGGAATGCGAACTGTGCTTTACGCTTCTTACCGAGCAAGTCTTGCTTTTTAATATTGAAATAAGAACTTACAAAATTCTGGATGCTTTCAATAGTGACCATGTTCACCTCTTCGGTGTGAACGAGGCCAGCCAAGGCTTGTTTAGTGTATTCTAGGTCGATAGATTCGAGACGTTGATCGATGGATGCGGTACCGATTAATTTTGTGAAAGCCCCTTGCAACACCCGGACATTTTCGCTAAATTGTAATGCCACATAGTTGATGGAGTCGTTATCGATGCGGATAACGCGATTTTTCTTATATTCTCGTTCCAGCAAAGATCTAAAGATGGCAATGCGTGTTTCTAAATCTGGATTTTCCATGGTAGCAATATAGCCAGCTTGGAAACGAGAACGAAGACGGTCTTCGAACTGCTCCATATCGTTTGGCATCGTATCAGAGGTGAGGACGATTTGCTTGTTGTTATTTAATAACTCATTGAACGTATTAAATAGCTCAGTTTTCGTACTTTCACGACTTTCAAGGAACTGAATATCGTCAATCATGAGCACGTCGATGTTGCGGAATGTGTTGCGGAATAATTTACCTTGGTTACGCTGCAATGTTTCGACGAAAATGTTCATAAAGTTTTCGCTCGTAATGGACATAACCTTCATGTGTGGATGATTTTCCTTGATGGCATTGCCGATGGCGTGCATCAAATGCGTTTTACCTAGACCTGATGGACCATAGATAAAGAGCGGATTATAGTCGCCGCCTGGGAACTCAGCTACATTTTGAGCCGCCCCAAATGGAATGCGGTTGGCGTTGCCTGTAACGTAGTTGTCAAAACGGTACGCTGGATTAAGGTTAGATAAGGATAAATCCACAGGTACATTATCAGACTGTAATGTAGGTGTTGTAGTTTCAACTGTTTTACTAGGCGCTACCATTGGCTCATCTGGAATATTAACAGGAGCTGGTGCGCGGTCGATATAGACAGGCTCTTGATAGATTGGTTTATAGAACTCATCTTGTTGAGCTTTTTCCTCTACCACAGGCGGTAATGGCATCGGTGGAGCCACTACAGGTGCATCATCGATGAGACTTTCATCAACAAAGGTAGTATCTACACTCTCTTGATTGAAATCGAATAACACCATATCCCGATGGGAACCGATAACTGTAGTAATAGCATCCTGCAAAGCCTTGCTGATCTGTGGCTGCTGATCGATTAAGTTTTTAACAAATGTTTGCATAACCCCAATATGGATCGAATGACTGTCGAGAGACATGGGAATCAACGATGACGTGACGCGCAAGTACAACGCGTCAGGCAAATGTTGCATGTTCTTTTTCGCCTCTTGCAATATATGTTCCCATATATTATTCAAATCAAATGATTGCAT